>CALWAJ010000111.1 GCA_944373065.1 uncultured Bacilli bacterium | reverse complement strand
AGAGTAGATAATGAAAAGCCATATGTTGGAATGACTAATTTTAAAGGAGATTATGTTACAATAGATGATGTTAAAATCGCTAAAAATTACTTATCTGAGATAGAACTTCAAAGATTAAACTTGTTAGTATCACAGTTTTTAGACTATGCAGAACTACAAGCTTTAGAGCAAAGGCCAATGAAAATGAATGATTGGGTAGAAGAGTTAGATAATCAAATTTTACTTAATAGAAGAAAAGTTTTAGAAGGTAAAGGGAAAATTTCTCACGAAGAAGCAATTAAAAAAGCAGAAAAAGAATTTGCTTTATATCGCGAAAGAGAAATGAGAGAGTTACAAAGTGATTTTGATTTAATGATGAAGTCTTTACCAAATAATAATGAAGTTTAATAAAATTTGGTCGGCAATGTTGATTAAGCTGACTAAATTGAATTGATTTGATAAAATATATGTAATGTAAGAAAGTGATTGGAATGTTGAGGTTAACAAGCCATTCTGTAATTAAAAGTGAAAATAAATATAATAAAATAATTTATATTAAATATCCGAGGAGGTGGATATATGGCAAATAAAATAATTGAAGTTCAAAATATTAAAGTAAATATAACAAGCATAAATAATAGCGATTACATATGTATTTCTGATTTTACAAAGTTTAAAGATGGCAAATCAACTTCTGATGATATTATTAGAAATTGGTTAAGAAATAGAATTACTTTAGAATTCTTAGGAACGTGGGAATCAATATATAATCCAAACTTTAATTCCGTCGAATTCGACGGGTTTAGAAGAGAAGCAGGTCTTCATACTTTTACATTGAGTGTTACTGAATGGTGTAATAAAACTAATGCAATTGGTATATATTCAAAACGTGGTAAATACGGTGGAACATATGCTCATAAAGATATTGCTTTTGAATTTGCCTCTTCTATTAGTCCCGTTTTTAAGTTATACTTGATAAAAGAATTTGAAAGATTAAAGACATTAGAAAATAGTAATAGAGAATGGGATGTAAAAAGAATTTTAACAAAAAATAATTATATTATTCATACTGATGCTATTAAAAATTATATATTGCCTGATAATGATTACTATAAAGATAGAGAATGGTTAAAGTATGCAGAAGAAGCAGATATTCTAAATGTAGCGTTATTTAATACAACAGCTAAAGAGTAGAGAAAACTTAACCCTACTTTAGCTAAAAATTCTAATATAAGAGATTATGCTACGATAAATGAATTAACAGTATTATCTAATTTGGAATCATATAATGCAGAATTGATTAAAGAAGGCAAAGAAAAAGAAGAAAGATTTGAAATATTGAGTAGTATTGCAAAGTATCAGCTTGATATACTTAATAATGCAGAGAAGATAAAATTATTAGGAGATAAAAATGGAGAATAGTGTTAATACACTTGTAAAACTTAAAAAATACAATACAAGATAAATTATATAAAAATGAGACAAAAATTATAAGGGATGGAAGTGATTTTGATTTAATAAAGTAAAGATAGTAAATCTAATGTATTTGAGCATTTTGTTGAAATTAACAAAAAGATATAATTGGGTAAAATTTCAAAAAGGAAATTAGAAATAGGAAGTGGTTTAAATGAATGAAAATAAACAAATAGTGCAATGGGCGATACGGATTTCAGAAAAACCATCTCTAAATCGTTATAAAATAAAGAAACCAGAAAAGTTGTTTTTTACACATTTTGGTAATTGATTAAAAAAAGTGTAATATTATATATTAGTAATATAATATGATGATGTTATGCGACAATTTATTGCACAAATTCTGCTAGAGGTACAATCACAGACAATACAAACAATATTTTAAAAGAAGGTGAGCTTAGAGCAGAAACTTCCGTCGGAATTTCCGACATAAGTTTTGGTGGAATAGGGCCGAAAGTTTAGTATTTGGTAAAAAATGTAATATATTAATGTTAACACAAAAAGAAAGGAGATGATACAAATGGATAATTTAATAAATCCAAATCAAGATATTGTTTTTTATAATGATGAAGAAGGAAATTTTAATGTTGAGGTATTAATTAAGGATGAAGATGTATGGTTAAATACAAAAATGTTAGCCCGACTTTTTAAAATTGATCGATCTGGAATTATAAAGCATATATCTGATATATATAAAGATGATGAATTAAGTAAAAGTTCAACTTATGCAAAAATTGCACAAGTTCAAAAAGAAGGCAATAGGAAAGTCACAAGAGAAATTGACTATTACAATCTAGATATGATAATTTCTTTAGGTTTTAGAATTAACTCTAAAACAGCAATTAAGTTTAGAACCTGGGCTAATAAACTATTAAAAAATTATATAATTAAAGGCTATAATTTAAACGAAGATAGGTTTATGAAAGCAAATAGAAGTGATCTAGAGTATTTTGATGAATTACTAGAAAAGATAAAATTGATAAGAACTAGTGAAAGAATGTTTTATCAAAAAATAACTGATATATTTGCAGAATGTAGTATAGATTATGTAAAAGATAGTGAACTAGCTAATACTTTCTATAAGACAATTCAAAATAAGTTTCATTATGCTATTACGCATCAAACAGCAGCAGAGATAATATACTCTAGAGCAGATGCAAAGAAAGAATATATGGGACTTACCAATTGGAAAAACTCACCTAATGGTAAAATATTAAAAAGTGATGTAAGTATTGCTAAAAATTATTTAGATAAAAAAGAATTAGAAGAATTAAACGATTTAGTTAATTTATATTTAGATACGGCTGAGAATAGAGCTAAAAGACATATTCCTATGAAAATGGAAGATTGGATTAAATCTGTAGAAGATATATTTAAAATAAACTTTTATGATAATTTAACTAATAAAGGAAGTATTAGTCATGAAGAAGCAGTAGAGAAGGCAGAAAGTGAATATGAAAAATACAAAGTAATACAGGACAAAATATATATTTCGGATTTTGATAAATTATTACTAGAGACAGAAAAAATAAAAATTGGTGAAAATAATAAGTAAATATAGCATCAAAGAAATAGAAAAAACAGTAATGAAAGGATGATTAAAATGAATATAGATGATGAAAAAAAGGTTTTTCTTCTGGTCGTATCGCCTGGGCGAGCCACATTTATGCCAAACTATCTCTAAACCCTTATAGAATAAAGAAAATAGAGAAATGAGTTTTTACACATTTTTACAAAGATATGCTAAATTTTATTGATTTTTATAAAAAATATAATCGTGATATCCTTAGTAAGGAATTTATTAGAGTTGAGTAGTCAAAATGAGTAATTATTATTGATGGAAAAAGTATAGCATGACATGAATATGTTAGTGAATAATTAAAATTGTGATAGTAGATTGGAGGTAGTGATGAAGAAAATTGGTAATAATTATACTAACAATATTTTTGAAGATATAAAACATATTGATGAATATGGAAATGAGTACTGGTTTGCTCGTGATTTGCAAAAAGTTTTAGAATATAAGGATTGGAGAAATTTTTTAAAAGTTTTAGATAAAGCAAAGGAAGCTTGTTGCAATTCTAGATTTAACGTGGATGAACAACTTGTTGAGGTCAACAAGTTGTCAAAAAGAAACAATAATGCTATTGTTAATATACAAGATTATAAATTATCGAGATATATATGTTATTTGATAGTTCAAAATGCCGACCCAAGTAAGGAAGTGGTTGCTTTAGGACAAACATATTTTGCTATTCAAACAAGAAAGCAAGAAATAACTGAGCAAGAATATGATTCATTATCAGATGATGAAAAAAGATTTTATCAAAGAAAATTAACAAAACAAGGCAATTATACTTTACAAAAAGTCGCATCATCTGCAGGTGTAAAAAATATGGCTGAGTTTCATAATGCGGGATATAAAGGACTGTATAACGGTGAAACAGCTGATGATATTTTCAAGAGGAAAAAATTACGTTATAGAGAAGATATTTTAGATAATATGAACGAGGATGAGTTAGTAGCAAATTTGTTTAGAATCAATCAAACAAAACAAAAACTTTTAAGAGATAATATTCAAGGCGAAAATAATGCTAAAAACGTACATTATGAAGTTGGCAAAAAGGTAAGGAAAGCAATTGCCGATATTGGTGGTATGATGCCTGAAGAAATGCCAACACCAAAAAAGAGTTTGAAAGAACTTGAAAGGGAAAAGAAACAACTAACAGATAAGAAAAAGAGAAAATTAGTAGTAGGAACGATAGAGTAAGGAAGTGATAAAATGGAGAATAAAGAAAAAAGTTTGGCATCACAGCGTATCGGGTGGGCGATACGGATTTAAGAAAAACTATCTCCAAACCCTTATAAAATAAAGAAATAATAAAATTCAGTTTTTACACATTTTAATTGTTTTTATAGAAAGGATTATATTATAATATGAAAGAAACCATTCTTATTAAGAAAAATAATGATTATGAATTAATAGATATTGAAAGTATTTATAAAGATATTAAAGAAAAAATAATAACTGCTCGTACAAAAATGTTAAAGCATATTGATACAACAATGATAGAAGTTTATTGGTATGTTGGGAAAGTTACATACGAGCTATCTGAAAATAGTACAAAAGCTAGTTATGGTAAGAAAATTGTAGATGCATTGTCTGCTCGACTAACAAATGAATTTGGAAGCGGATTTTCTCCAGTTAGTCTTAGGAGAATGAGAAAGTTTTATCAACTATATCCAATTTGGTCGGCAGTGCCGACTGAATTAAGTTGGTCTCATTTTCAAGAATTAATTAAAGTGGATAGGAAAGAAGAAAGAGAATTTTATGAAAAGGAAGCTATTAAATCTAATTGGGGCTATAGAGAACTTAGTAGGCAAATTAATACAAAACTTTATGACAGATATTTAATATCACCAGATAAGGGAAAAATTTTAGAGGATGCTAAAGTAGGAAAAATAGAAAAGCAACCGGAAGAATTATTAAAAACACCTTATATTTTCGAGTTTGCTGGGTTAAAAGAAAACAAAAATTATTTAGAAACTGATTTAGAAAGAGCTCTATTATCTCATTTAACAGAATTCTTGTTAGAATTAGGCAGAGGATTTTCATTTGTTGCTAATCAACAACGTATAAAAATAGGAGCAGAATACTATTATCCAGATTTAATATTTTATAATAGATTAGCTAAATGCTTTGTTATAATAGATTTGAAAATTGGCAAATTAACACATCAGGATATCGGACAAATGCAGATGTATGTTAATTATTATAAAAAGACACAAATGATTGAAGGAGAAAATGATCCTATTGGAATTTTATTGTGTGCAGATAAAGATGATGCAGTTGTAGAAATGACTTTAGGTGATAATGTAAAGAATGTATATGCTTCTAAATATTTAACTTACTTACCAACTAAAGAAGAATTAATAAGAATTATTAAAGATGAAAAAGAATTATATGAGTTAGCACAAGAAAATGCAGAATAGAGGATGTGAAAGTTATGAATAAAGATGATAATCAAAAAGGTTTTTCTTCTAGTCGTATCGGGTGGTATCCAGGACATATGGCTAAAACAAAAAGAGAAATAAAGGAAAAGATTAATCTAATTGATATAATTTATGAAGTAATAGATGCAAGAATGCCTATATCTTCTAAGATTAAAGATATTGATGATTTAATTAAAGATAAACCTAGAATATTAATAATGACTAAATACGATTTATGTGATAAAAAAGAAACTGATAAATTTATTAGTTATTATGAGAGTCTTGGTTATAAAGTAGTACCGGTTGATCTTGCTAATAATAAGAATGTTAAGAACGTCTTAAATTTGAGTGAAAGCGTTAGTAAAGAATTAAATGAAAAAAGAAAATCTAAGGGTCTAAAGCCTCGTAATTTAAGAGCTTTAATTATAGGGATACCTAATGTTGGAAAGAGTACTTTAATTAATAGATTAGTAGGAAAGAAAGCAGCAGGTGTTGGTAATAAACCAGGTTTTACTAAGAGCCTATCTTGGATTAGAATTAATAAAGATATAGATTTATTAGATTCACCTGGTATTTTATGGCCTAAATTAGAAAATCAATATGAAGCTAGAATCTTGGCAATCTTTTCATCTATAAAAGAAGAGATACTTAATAAAGAAGATTTAGCCTTATTTGCTATAGATATCCTAACAAAACTATATAAAGAAAAATTAGAGGAACGTTATAATATTAAAATAGATAATATGACTAATGTAGAAATTATGGAAGAAATTGCTAAAAAAAGAGGGTGTGTTACTAAAGGTAATATTACTGATTATGAGAGAGTATCTAGTATTATTCTTAATGATATAAAAAATAATGCTTTTAAAGAAATAACTTTAGATAGATTATAATTAAAAAATTAATTTTATCTTTAATATAATGTATTAATTTGTTATACTAATTATAGTAGTATTATAATGTTAGGAGTAAATTATGAAAAAAAATATAACAGTAACAAAACCATTCCTTCCACCAGTAGAAGAATATAAGAAATTAGTTGACAAAATATGGGAAAATTGTTGGGTTACTAATAATGGACCTTTTAATAAAAAGTTTAAAGAGAAATTAAAAGAGTATTTAGGTGTTTCCAATATCTGTTTAACTGTTAATGGACATATGGCTTTGGATATAGCAATTAAGGGATTAGGTATAAAAGGAGAAGTAATTACTACGCCGTTTACTTTTGCTTCCACTACTCATGCTCTTGTTTTAAATGGAATAACTCCTGTTTTTTGTGATATCAAAGAAGATGATTTAACGATAGATGTTGATAAGATAGAAGAGTTAATTACACCAAAGACAACTGCTATTTTAGCAGTACATGTTTATGGACATAATTGTGATTATGAGAAAATAGACCATATTGCTAAAAAATATAATTTAAAAGTTATATATGATGCTGCACATTCTTTTGGAGTAAATAAAGATGGTGTGTCTATTTCTAGTCTAGGTGACGCTTCTATTTTTTCTTTTCATGCTACTAAAGTTTTTAATAGTATTGAAGGTGGTGCTATTATTTTTAAAGATAAAAAATTGGAACGTATTTTTAATTCATATATAAATTTTGGTATTGAAGGTCAAGAACAAATTGATTTTGTAGGGGAAAATGCAAAAATGAATGAATTTCAAGCTGCTATGGGACTTTTGAATTTGCAATATATTGATAAAGTTATTGAACGAAGAAAGAAAATTACAAATTTGTATATTAAAAGAATAAGTAAAGTTAAAGGAATTAATTATGTTTTTAATAATAACAAAGATGGATACACCTATAATTATTCTTATTTTCCTATTATAGTTGATTCTGAAGTAGCAGGATTTTCAAGAGATGATTTATATGATTTTTTACAAGTTAGGAACATTCATACAAGAAAATATTTTTATCCATTAGTAACGGATTATGGTTGCTATAATGGCAAATTTTCTAATGTTAATATTCCGGTTGCAAAAAAAATAAGCAAAAAAATTCTATGTTTACCATTATATGATAGTTTAAGTTTAGATGATGTTAATGATATTTGCGATATTATTATTAATTATAAAGGAGAAATGGATAATGCCTAAAATTTCAATTTTATTAACTTCGTATAATCACGAAAAATATTTACGTAAAAGTATTGACAGTATATTAAATCAAACATTTAAAGATTTTGAATTAATAATAGTAGATGATTGTTCTACTGATAATAGTTACGGTATTATAGAAAGCTATAATGATGAGAGAATAATAAAAGTACGACATGATGTTAATATTGGTTACTGTATGACTAAAGAGTTAGTTAGCTCTTTTAAAAGTGAATATTTTGCTATTGCTCACAGTGATGATGTTTGGGAGAAAGAAAAATTAGAAAAACAATATAAATATTTAGAGAATCATAGTAATGTGGCTGCTTGCTTTACTTGGGTTAAATTAATTGATGAACAAGGCAAAGAATTAGATTCTGATAATGGTAAAGTATATACCAATTTTAATGTTGTTAATCGTAGTAGATATGAATGGTTAAATTATTTTTTCTTTAATGGTAATTGCTTGTGTCATCCTAGTGTTTTAATGAGAAAGAGTGTTCAGTTAGAGGATAATTTATTTGTTAGAGGTCTCGGAGCATTTCCCGATCTTTATAGATGGATTAAACTTTGTTTAAAACATGATATTTATATTTATCAAGAAAAGTTGTCCTGTTTTAGAGTGAGGGAGAATGGAAAAAATACTTCAGGAATTAATAAAGCTAATTTGGTTAGAAATTATTTTGATTTTTTTCCTATTTTAAATTTATATAAGAAATTAGATAAAAAAGATTTTCTTAAAGTTTTTAAAGAAGCTTCAGTATATTTGAAAAATGATAAAATAAATATTAATTATGCTTTAGCAAGAATATGTATTGATATAGTTAAAACCCCTCCTCATGTTTTATATGGTTTACTTTTAATATTTGAATCGTTACAGGATGAAAGACAGTTAATGGAATTAGAAAAATTATATAATTATAAACCTAAAGATTTAAAGTTAGAAACTGCTAATAATGATATATTTAAAAGATTACAAGATTTTTCTTTTATGACGTCAACTATATATTTTGCCAATAGTACAGCTTATAATGAAAACGATAAGATTACTTTAGAGGCTTTTGTAAAAATGGATGGTAATTTTAAAATTGTATATTCTGATATAAATAGAAAAGTAACTTCTATTAGATTTGATCCTGATGAAGGAGAGTTTAGAAAGTTTAGTGATTTAAAAGTTCACATTAATCAAAAACAAGTTAAATATAGTTTTTTAAATGGTGAATATAGGGAAAATAAATTATATTTTTTTACAACTGATCCAATGATAATTATCGATTATAATGGTGTAGTTAATAATATAAAAATAACGGGTAATACAGAAAAAATAAGTAAATCAGAACTTAATTTATTAATAGAGTCTCTGAATGAAATGATAGTTAGTGGAAAACATAATCGTAAGAAGAGAAATATTTTTAGAAAAAAGAGGGAAAAGTAATGAAAAAAATTTTAATGTTAGGTGGGAGTAAGCAACAGATACCTGCAATAAAAAAAGCGAAAGAGCTAGGATATTATGTTATTACTTGTGATTATTTAGAAGATAATCCTGGACATAAATTTGCTGATAAATATTATAATGTTTCTACAACTGATAAAGAAGCAGTTTTAAGCCTGGCAAGTAAATTACACATTGATGGTATAGTTTGTTATGCTAGCGATCCTTCTGCTCCTACCCAGGCTTATGTTGCAGAAAAATTAAATTTATACTCTAATCCATATAATGCAGTTGAAATATTGTCAAATAAAGAGTTATTTAGAAAATTTTTAAAGAAAAATGGATTTAATACACCTAAAGCTATTGGATTTTCTACTTATGAAGAAGCGTTAGATAGAATTGAAGAATTTGAAATGCCTGTTGTTGTTAAGCCAGTAGATTCTTCAGGAAGCAAAGGTGTTAATAAATTAGATGATATTAATAATTTAAAGGAATTCATTAATGATGCACTTAATTATTCAAGATGTAAAAGATTTATAATAGAAGAATACGTGGAAAAGTCTGGATATCAAATAGCTGGTGATGGTTTTTCTTATAATGGGGAATTAGTATTTTATACATTTATGAATGATCATTTCGATGCAAATGCAGCTAATCCCTATGTTCCTATAGCTGCTACTTGTCCTTGTTTTTTGAATGAAGAGATGCAAGAAAAAATAAAATGTGAAATAGAAAGAGTTTTTAAATTGCTGCATATAAGAACCGGTGCTTATAATTTTGATATTAGAGTTGATGCTAATAATAATATATATTTAATGGAAATAGGGGCACGAAATGGAGGAAATTATATACCACAAGTTATTGAATATGCTACAGGTGTTGATTTAGTTACTTATACAATAAAAGCAGCAATGGGAGATGACTGTAGTGATTTGAAACAAAAACAGTCTAAAGGTTTTTATGCTTATTATGCTTTACATTCTAATAGAAGTGGAATTATGGAAGATATTGTTATTGATGAAAATTTTTCTAATAATAATCTATTAGAATTGAATCTAAACTTTGAAATTAATGATTATATAGAAACTTATAAAGGATCTAACAATACAATAGGGATTGCAATAATACAATTTAAAGATAAAAATGAGATGCTTGATATGATTAATAATATGGATAAATATATAAAAATAATTGTGGAGGAAAAAGAATGAAGAAAATAATAATATTTGGTGGTTATGGCAATACAGGTAAATATTTAATTGATTATTTATATGATAATATTGATACTAATACATATAAATTAATTGCTGTAGGAAGGAAAAAAATTGATAGGCCTATAAATAATAAAGCTGATTATATTAGTATGGATATAGTTAATAGAGAAAGTTTTGATGTTTTTGATGGCAACGATATATATGCTGTTATTAACTTAGCAGGTGCTATGCCTGCGCAGACAAAAGAAAATGACCCTTATATTTATATTAATACTAATGTAATAGGGACATTAAATATTTTGGATTTTTGTGTAAAAAATAATGTTGATAGAGTAATTTATCCTCAGACTGAGGCTGATTTGTCTGGTTATTGGAATAAAGAAAAGTTAATAAAGCCTGATTTTCCTAGAAAATATGAACTTACAGAAAATTACGGTGTTTATGTAACTTCTAAGTGTACTGCTGTCGATTTAATAAAATATTATAATATGGTATTTGGTTTAAAAGCTTTTATTTTTAGATGCCCTACTATTTATTTATATAAAAGCAATCCATATTATTATGTGAATGGTGAAAAAAGAATGTTAGGATATAGAAAGCTTATTCAAGATGCTATTGAAGGTAGAGATATAGAATTATGGGGCGACCCAAAACGTGAAAAAGATATAGTATATGTTAAAGATTATTGTCAACTTATTTATAAAGCATTATTTGTAAATAAAAACTTTGGTATATATAATGTTGGTACTGGGGTTGGGGTGTCACTTCAAGAACAAATAGAAGGAATTATTGAAGTATTTTGTCAAGAAGATAAAAAGTCAAAAATTATATATTGTCCTTTAAAAGATAATGCTAGAGAATTTATTATGGATATTAGTAATGCTAAAGATGAATTAGGATATGAACCAAAATATGATTATATTTCTTATTTAAAAGATTTTAAAAAAAATATGTTGAAGGATGTAAATAATAAATAGGACTGCTTATTTATGTAAAGTAGTCTCTTTTTTTCTTTATTTTTTTCACATTTATGTTATACTTATAATGAAAATAAAGGAGTAGAACTATGTTAAATAAAGGTAATAAGAAATACAATAATAAATCTAGACTTGTAAGAAATAGAATTGTATATGCTAAAACAACGTTGAATAATAAAAGTGATAGTTTTAATAAAAAAATATATATTGTCTTATTTATAAGTCTTGCTTTTAACTTATTATTATTTAATGACTCTTTTATGCCTTCTAATGTAGCTTCTGCTAAAGAAAAAGAAGTTGTTAAGGAGAAAGAGGTTATTAAAGTTCCAGATAATTATTTGTTTTTGGGAGATTCAATTACTGAATATTATGATTTGAATAATTATTACCCTAATATGCCTGTAATTAATAGTGGGATTGCAGGTAATACAACTGAAGATATTTTAGATGAAATGCAAGAAAGAGTTTATCAGTATAATCCAAGTAAAATTTTTATATTAATAGGTACTAATGATTTGCAAAAGGGTAAAAAGGTTGATGATATCGTTAATAATATAGATAAAATTATAAAAGAAATTAAAACCAATAGAGGATATGCGGAAATATACTTACAAAGTATCTATCCTGTAGATGAAAGTAGGGATGCTGCGGAAACAAGAAAGAATGATGATATTAACGAGATAAATAAAAAACTTAAAAAAATTGCTAAAGAAAATAATGTTACTTATATTGATGTACATAGTATTTTGGCAGATGATGATTCAGTTATTAAATCTAAATATACTAAAGATGGACTTCATTTAAGCCCTGATGGTTATAAAGCAGTTACTAAGTGTTTAGCTGAATATTTGTAGTAATAAACTATCATTTTTGGTAGTTTTTTCTTTTCAAAAAAATATATCTATGTTATATTTTTATTATAGGGTGGGGAAGTTATGGAAGTTACAAGAAAAGAAAGAATGTCCAACTTTGAATTAATGAGAATTATTTCTATGTTTATGATAGTAGTTTGGCATGTTATAACTAGAAATGAATTGGTAAGAAATACTAGTGGTACAGTTTCCTTAGTTTTGTCTTTTTTACAATTCTTTTTAGCAGTGCATGTCAATTCTTTTATGTTGTTATCAGGATATTTTCAAGTGGATAAAAAAATAAAAATTAGGAAAGTTATAGATCTTTTATTTACATCATGGCTTTATAGATGCTTAGCAGTTATTATTTTTGTGTCTTTGGGACTAGTAACCTTTAGCTATGTAGATATAATAAAAGAAATTAGTTTTTTGGATATTACAGATAATTATTGGTTTATTAATTTATATATTGCTCTTTATCTTTTAGCACCGTTTTTAAATACAATGATTAAAAACTTTGATCAAAAAGAACATAGACGTTGTTTAATCACTATGACAATTCTTTTTTCGATTATTCCTATTATAACTAATGGAAAAAATATAGATAATACAGGTTTTTCGATAATTCATTTTATCTATTTATACTTAATAGGAGCATATCTTAGAAAATATCCTTTAAAAGATAATTGGCACTTTAAAAGATATTCTAAAGAAAAATTTAAAACAATTATTCTTTGTTTGGGAATAACTAGTTTTGTCCTTAACTTCATGCTTTCATCTTTTTCAAAATATTTGTTAACTTTTGATAATGAACTTATAAATTATATTGGGACAACATTATCATATGCTGAAGCATTATATAGTAATCCTTTAGTTCTCATTCAGAGTATAGCTTACTTTGTCTTCTTTGAAAATACAGTTATAAAAAGTAAAGTGATTAATAAAATTAGTACTTATATGCTTGGTGTTTATATGATTCATGAGAATAAATTAGTAAGAACTCATATATATGAATTTTTAAATATATCAGAAAATGTAAATCCTCTTGTTGCTGTTTTAATTGTCTTGGGATATGCTTTAGTTATTTTTATTCTATGTATAATAATAGAAGCTTTAAGGACGTTAATAGTTAAATTCTTTAAAAAAAGACGATTTTTTGTAAAGTGTGAGAATAAAATTTGTCATTTTGTTGCTAATTTTTAAAGACAAAATAAGAGTTATATTTTATAATAGATATGAAAGAGTGAGGTAAAAATGAAAAAGAGTAAAATTATTTTTTTAACAATACTGATTTTATCAGTTATAACATTTAAGGGGTTCGATGTTTTCGCTAAGGATGTGGCAATTATTAATGTTGATACACCACAGACTCGTTTTTATGGTGATGTTTTGACAGTAAGTGGATGGAGTCTTAGTAATAATAAGAATGCTAAGATAGAAGTTTATTTTGATGGAAATATTATAAATGATATTTATTATTGGTATAGAGAAGATGTTTTTAATGTATATTCTTCTTATAATAAAATAGATAATCCTAATCCAGGATATACAGCGACAATGGATTTAAGTAATGTAGAAACAGGTAAGCATGAAATAAAAGTAAAACTAGTAAGTAATAGTGATACTTTAGAAGAAGAGACTATGAGTGTAAATATTTTTAAAGATAAATATGAAGGTAGTATTGATGCTCCTGATACAAATGTTAATTCTGATACCTTACATATAGGGGGATGGGCTTTATCTAGTACTAGTGATACTAATTTAAAATTGTATATAGATAATAATTTGGTAACAGATACAATAGAACGTTTTGAAAGAGTAGATGTAAGTTCTATAAAAACAGAGTATTTTAAATCTTCGTTTAATCAGAATCAAGGTTTTGATACTTATGTTGATGTTTCTAATTTAAGCGATGGTAAGCATGTTGTTAAATTAGAACTTACTGATTCTTTAGGAAAGGTTTTATATACAACAAATAAAGATATAAATTTAAAAAAATATACTGGTAAAATAGGAATAGATTCTCCTTCTAGTAATGCTTCATTATCAGGTGAAGTTGTTTTTGGAGGATGGGTTATGAGTAGTACAGCTTCTAGTACTT
Source organism: uncultured Bacilli bacterium (assembly GCA_944373065.1). GTDB lineage: Bacteria > Bacillota_I > Bacilli_A > RF39 > UBA660 > Onthousia. The sequence continues at coordinate 11,907 of CALWAJ010000111.1, read as the reverse complement.
TAGAAGTTAAAATAGATGATGAAGTTATTTCTAATGTTGGAAGATACTATAGAGCGGATGTTATAAATTCAATAACAGGTTATGGTGATGCTTCTTCTAATCCACTTCCAGGTTTTAATTTTTCTTATAATTTAGATAAGTTTCCAGTTGGAACTCATAAAATGACTGTGACTTTAAAAAATAAAAATAGCGAAGTTATTGTTAGTGAGACAAGGGACTTTAAAGTAAAATCTTATAATACGAGAGTTGGTATTGATACAGTTAATAATAATGCTAAAATATCAGGAGATAGTCTTTTGATATCAGGCTGGGTTATGAGTGAGACACCTAATGCTAGCTTAGAAATATATTTTGATGATGATTTAGTTCAAAATGTATCTAGATTTAAAAGAGCAGATGTTACTAATAGTATTAAAGATTGTGGTGATGTAACAGAAAATCCTGGTTATCAAGTAACATATGATTTATCAAAATATCTTGATGGTAAGCATACAGTTAAATTTGTTGTTAAAAATAGTGTTACAGGACAAATTTTATATCAAGAAAGTAGAACAATTAATCTTACTAAATATAAAGCTACGGGAAGTTTAGATGCTCCTAATAGTTCGGTTGAAGGAACTAGTATGTTAATAGGGGGATGGATGCTTACTGATTGTAATGATGCTCTTTTAAATATCTATCTTGATGATGAATTACTTAGTGGCTTAACTAGATGGAATAGAACTGATATTTTTGATGTTATTAGTGGTTATGATAAAAAGACTAATAAAGAAGCAGGATTTAATTTAACTAAAGACTTAACTACTGTTTTAGATGGTAAGCATGTAGTTAAGATGGAAGTTGTTAATCCTAATACAAATGAAGTGATCTATACTCTTACTAAGAATATTAATTTAACTAAATATGAAACAAAAATTAATTTTGATACACCTACAGAGACTGGTAAAAACTATGGTACTGATTTTAGAGTTAGTGGTTGGGTAATGAGTACTGATCCTAATACTACTATAAAGGTAAGAATAGATGATTTAGAATATGTTGTTGCTGATAGATCTTATCGAGAAGATGTAATAAATTCTGTTTCAGGTTATGGTGGTTCGGATACAAATAAATTACCTGGTTTTGCTGCTAATATAAATGTAGAGAGCTTAAAAGATGGTAATCATCAAGCAGAAGTTGTAGTTGTTGATAATATTACTAATGAAGTAATAAAGAGTTCTAAAAGGGAGTTTAAGTTACAAAAATATAATGGTAAGATTTCTTTAGATTCACCATATACTTCAATATTTAATAATAAAGACACAACATCTTTAGTTGTAGGTGGTTGGGCTTTGTGTCAACAAGCTGGATCATACTTAAAATTATATATAGATGGAGTCGATCAAAATGTTTATTTCGGTCGTTATGAACGTAATGATTTAGAGGGTGAAAGTGCTTATGGTACTAAAGATAATAATCCTCTAGCTGGTTATAATACAACTATAAATATATCTCATTTAAGTGCAGGCAGTCATGATATTACATTAAAACTTTATTCAGCCTTAGGTGAAGAGATAACTACTTATACTAAGAGAATTCAAATATATGATACTATTTATCCAGGAATTGATGTTTCTTATCATAATACTATTAATAATTGGTCACAAATTAAAAATGATGGTATTACTTTTGCGATGATTAGAATTGGTTATCGTGGTTATACTGCTGGTAGTAGAGTGGAAGATGAACAATTTATAAATAATTATAATGGTGCTAGAAGTGTTGGAATGAAAGTAGGAGTATATTTCTTTAGTCAAGCTGTAAATTATCAAGAAGGGGTAGAAGAAGCACAAAAAGTTCTTGAAATACTAAACAAATATGGTATTACATCACTAGAATATCCTATTGCTTTTGATACAGAAGCATCTGGGGCGCCTGGTAATACTGGACGTGCTGATAATATTTCTGTTTCAGAGAGAACTAATGCAGCATTAGGTTTTGTTACTACTTTAAATCAGGCTGGATATAAAGCAATGATATATGCTAGTAAAAGCTGGTTAGAAACAAAATTAAATATGCTTTTACTTAATAGTTATGATGTTTGGCTTGCTCATTATACAAAAGATAATGGTACTATTGGTCCTGCATCTGATTATCGTGGTTCATATCAAATATGGCAATATACTTCAAAAGGTTCTATAAGTGGTATAAGTGGTAATGTTGATTTAAATTTAAGTTTTTATAACTATAATTAAGAAAACTTAAAGAGGTAATTGTAGTAAAACTGATAATTTAATGTTATACTATTAATACAGAAAGGCAGTGTATGTATGAGTACAAAAAAAGATTATGCTATTAAAGTTAGTCATGTAACGAAAAAATTTAAGATTTATTATGATAAAGCTAATACTTTGAAAGAAAGATTAGTTTTTTGGAAAAGTAAAAATAAAAATGAAGAGAGAACTGTTTTAGAGGATATAAATGTTGAAATTAAAAAAGGTGAGACTGTTGCTCTAATAGGTACTAATGGTAGTGGTAAGAGTACACTTTTAAAACTAATGACAAAGATAATTTATCCTACTAAAGGTAAAATCATAACTGTAGGAAAGCTTACTTCACTTCTTGAACTTGGAGCAGGCTTTCATGATGATTTTACAGGAAGAGAAAATATTTATTTCAATGCTTCTATCTTTGGGCTTACTAAGAGTGAAATAGATGCTAAAGTAGATGATATTATAGCTTTTTCGGAACTTGAAGAGTTTATTGATAATCCAGTTAGAACTTATTCATCAGGAATGTATATGCGCCTTGCTTTTTCTGTTGCGATTAATGTTAATGCTGAAATATTATTAATTGATGAAATATTGGCAGTTGGTGATCAACATTTTCAAGATAAGTGTTTTAGTAAGCTAGAAGAGTTAAAAAATAGTGATAAAACTATAGTTATTGTTAGTCATAGTCTAGAATCTATTAGAAAATTGTGTGATAGGGCAATTTGGATTAAAGATGGACACATAAAGATGGATGGGGAAGCAAATAGTGTTATTGATAGCTATCTAGAAGAGTGTAAATAGAGGTGATTTGATGCAATTATTTAAGAATCTATATAATTATAGAGAGTTATTAAAAAGTAATGTAAAAAAAGAAATACGTGGTAAATATAAAGGTTCTTTTCTAGGCGTATTATGGTCTTTTGTTAATCCATTATTACAAGTAGCAGTTTATGCAATAGTTTTTCCTTACATAATGCGCATTCAAACAGATAATTATTTAATATACTTAATTATTGGTATTATACCTTGGACTTTTTTTACAACTGTTATAAATCAAGGAATGATTACAGTTAGGATGAATGCTGGTATTATTAAAAAAGTATATTTTCCAAGAGAGATATTACCTATCTCTGTTGCAGTTAGTGGCTTAATAAACTTTTTAATAAGTTGTATTATTATCATTTTATTCTGTATTTTTGGTGGAGTAGGGATTACTTGGCATCTTGTCTTTTTGCCTTTAATTGCTATTTTGCAATTTATTCTTACACTTGGTATTGTCTTTGCTCTTAGTGCTATTAACATTTATATAAAAGATACAGAATATATAGTAACATTTTTGATAAACATGTTATTTTATGCAACACCTATTTTATATGAAGCTAGTCTTTTCCCAGAAAAAATAAGATTTATTTTACATCTTAATCCTATGACACAGGTAATAGTTGCTTATAGAGATATTTTCTTATATCATCAAGTACCTAGTTTGATGGGAATAGTATATTTGGTAATTATATCAATAGTTTTATTCTTTATAGGTCTATTGATATTTAGAAAACTAGAAAAAGGTTTTGCTGAGGAGGTTTAGGTTCATGAAGTATGATTTTATAGGAATTAAAAAACAAGGCATTTATGGTATTAATAATCCTAATTTATTAGTACAGTTTACAACTGAAGTTAAAGATTTTGATATAAAAGTATTATGTGATGAAAATGAGGTTACGTATGAATGTCAAAGTTTAAATGGTAATAATGATTTTTTGTTGCAAGCTAAAATAGATAAAAGTGTAAATAAGGTAGAAGTATTATTTAAGAATAATAATGAATATGTAAAAATAGTAACTTTGAAAAATAGAATTTATTCTAGAATAAAGAATAAAATTGTTGATATTTTAAAAAGATTAATTAGTAAAATAAAATTAGTATTTTATGTTTTAGGTAAAGGCATTAGGTTTATGTGGCGAGAATATCATTTTCTAGTACCTATATCTTTGTGGGGAAAATATTTTAATGATTTTAAGGCTAGACTTAAAAGTGCTAATCCTAATCTTTATAATCCTTTTTATAAAAATGAGTATAATAAGTGGTTAGAAGAAAACAAAGAAGATATTGTTTATGAAGAGTTAATGTATAAACCTTTAATATCTTTATTAATTCCTGTTTATAATATTAATAGAAAGTTTTTAAGTGAATGTTTAGATTCTATATTAGAGCAGAGTTATGATAATTTTGAAGTTTGTTTAGTTGATGATTGTTCTACTTTAGAAGAGACTAAAGAGACATTAGAAGAATATAAAAAGAAAGATAAGAGAATTAGAGTTAGTTATCGTAAAAAGAATGGTCATATTTCTAAGACTACTAATGATGCTTTGAAGATGGCTAAGGGTGAGTTTGTTGGCTTAATTGATGATGATGATTTGCTTACAAAAGATGCTTTGTATGAAGTTGTTAAAGTCTTAAACCAAGATAAAAAAATAGATATGATTTATAGTGATGAAGATAAATTAGATCTTCATGGTAATTATTGTGATCCACATTTTAAACCTGATTTTTCTCCTGATACTTTATTAAGTCTAAACTATATCTGTCATTTTACGGTTATTAGAAAAAAATTAGTAGATGAAGTTGGGGGCTTTGAAGTAGGGTTAGAAGGTTCACAAGATCATGATTTATTCTTAAAAGTTACAGAGAAAACTAAAAATATTTATCATATACCTAAAATTCTATATCATTGGCGTATGGTAGAAGGTTCTACTTCTATGAGCATTGATAATAAATCATATGCAACTGATAAAGGGAAAATTGCTATAGAAAATGCTCTTAAAAGAAGAAAAATAAAAGGACATGTAGAAAAAGATAAAGTAAGTACTTATTATAGAGTTGTTTATGAGTATGATAAAGAACCTCTTATTTCTATAATTATTCCGACAAGGGATTATGTTGATATTTTAAAGACATGTGTTGATTCAATATATGAGAAAACTACTTATAAGAATTTTGAAATTATAATTGCAAATAATGATAGTAAAGAAAAAGAGACATTAGACTTTTTTAAGGAATATAAAAAGAAATATAAAAACTTTAAAGTGGTAGATTGTATTATGGAGTTTAATTATTCTCGTATTAATAATATTGCTGTTTCTAAAGCTAAAGGGGAATATATAGTGCTTCTTAATAATGATACTGAAGTTATTACTCCTGAATGGCTTTCTATTATGGTAGGATATGCTATGCAAAAACATATTGGAGCGGTGGGACCTAAGCTTTTATATCCTGATTATACTGTTCAACATGCTGGAGTTATTTTAGGTTTAGGTGGAGTAGCATCACATGCTTATATTGGGGCAGAACGTAATGATTTAGGAATGTATGGAAGACTTAGAGTACCATATGATTATAGTGCTAATACTGCTGCTTGTTTGATGATTAGTAAGAAAAAGTTTTTAGAAGTTAAGGGATTAGAAGAAGATTTGAAAGTTGCTTATAATGATATTGACTTTAATATAAAATTGTTAGAAAAAGGATATTACAATATATTTTTACCACAGATTGAATTAATTCACTATGAATCTAAGTCAAGAGGATTAGATACAACAAGTGAAAAATATAAGAGATTTTTAGTAGAATCTAAGTATATGTATGATAAATGGGGGGAAACCTTATTAAATGATAGGTTTTATAATCCTAATTTCAGTAAAAAAGCTTGGTTTATGTTAGACAAAAGAAAATAGGTGAGGGTTATGAAAAAAATAAAAGATATAGTAATGAAGCATAAGTTTATAACAATAATCTTAGTTTTATCTATAATAAAACAAATAATGGTTTCATGTTTACCACTTCTTGCTATTAGTAATGGTACTCATGATGATATGATGATGGTAAACATGGCAGAGAATCTGTTAAATGGGCATTGGTTGGGAATATATTCTCAATATACTTTAGTAAAGGGAATATTCTTTCCAGCTTTTTTGGCTTTATCTAATTTTATAGGTATATCCTATATAAATGCTGCTAATTTATTATATACTGTTGCTTGTATATTTTTTATCTATGCAATAAAAGATTTCTTTAAAGAAAAAAATCAGAAGAAATTTATGCTTATAATCTTTATTATTCTTTTATTTAATCCAGTTAGTTATGCTTCTTGGACCTTACAGAGAGTTTATAGAAATGGAGTTACTCTTGCACAAGTTCTATTTATATTTGGAGGATATTTTGCAGTATTCTTAAAACGAAAAGAAAATATTAAAAAAAGTTTGTTTTGGATATGTAGTGCTGGTATTGCTCTTGCAACTTTCTTTAATACAAGAGAAGATGCTATTTGGATTTTGCCTTTTGTCTTAGTAGTTACGATTGTTTTAATAGGTATTAAAATAATCGATGAAAAGTGCGTAAAAAAGAAAATTACCCATAGTTTAGTTATGGCTATTCCAGTTATTACTTTATTTGTTACTAATCTTTTAATTTCTTCCTTAAACTACTATGCTTATGGTATTTTTACAACAAATGAACTTAATGATAGTAATTTTAAAAATGCTATGCAAAGTATTTATTCAATTAAAAATAATGAAGATATAGAATATGTGTCTGTAACAAGAGAAAAAGTTAAACGTCTATATAAAATGAGTCCAAGTCTAAATAGTATTAAAGATGAATTAGAAGCAAGTATGGATGCTTGGAGTAAATTAGATCGTAATCCAGATGATGATGAAGTGGAAGATGGATGGTTTTTCTGGAGTTTGAGAGATGCAGTTAGTAATGCTGGATATTATGAAAATGCTAAGAAAGCAGATAGTTTTTATAAAAAAGTAAGTGATGAGATTAATTCTTATGTGGAAGAAAATGATGTTAAGGCAGTGATGACCATGCCTTCAGCTTTGATGAGTCCATGGCGAGTAGGTTATACTGGTAAATTAATTAACACATCACTAACTATTTTTGATTATATTACTAGTTTTGATGAAGTTATTACAGAAAACTCTAGTAGTATTGATGATGGTAGAGATGGTTTAGACAGATTTAGAGCGATATCTAATGAAGCAGTTTATACAAATTCTGATTTATTCTATTTAAGAGGTTACGTCTTTTCATTAGATGATGAAGATATAACTGCTAAAGTATATACTAAATCTGGTAAGTTCGTTAAGGATATAACTTTTGATGAGAGTGATGATGTATATTCATATTATGATGATAAAGGAAAGAACTTTGAAAATGCTAAAAAATGTCGTTTTGATATAATACTTAAAGATATTACTGAGCCATTAGAATTAGTTATTTATAATTCTCGTGATGAGAAAATTGCTACTATAGATATAACAGATAAGACTATAGATAATGATGAAGATATAGCTTATAGTATTGATAATGCTAATTACTTAAATACTGCTAATAACTATCAGAAAAATGTTCAAAAATATGTTGATAGACTTAACTTTATTGGTGATATCTATAAAGTAGTTAATCCAATTCTTTTTGTAATATCTATAGTTCTATTTGTCATTATAACTATAAATGTTATTATTAATCTAATTAAGAAAAAATATGACTTAATACCTAAATATCTAATATTAAGTTCGGTATTATTAAGTTTAATTGTGTTAGTATTCGGAGTATCATATAATGAAATTGCTTCTTGTGATTCAATTAGATATATGTATTTATCCGGAGCTTATCCATTATTATTAATATTTGAATTGTTAGTAATTCTTGGCTTTTATGAGACATATTGGTTAAATAAATCTAAAAAAGATAAAGAGAAAATTGCTAAGAAGTTAGAAAATATCTTTATTAAAGTTAAAGGCAATGTTAATAAATTATCAAAAGGAGAAAAAGTATTTCTTATTGTTATGTTTGTAATTATGTTTTTATGGGCTTTAGCTTCTCCTTATAATTATGGACCTGATGAATATATGAGATATTTAGTACCTAAATATATTTATTTACATGGAACTATGCCATTACCTGATGATCCTAGTGTCGTTGTAAGTAATTTTAATGCTTCTTATGCTTATTATCCTCTATTACTTGGTTCTGTAATTAGTGCTTTATTTATGAAGATAACATCTTTCTTTACAACAGATGCTCATGCTATTTTGGTAGCTTCTAGATTTACTAGTGTTATCTTTGGAGTTTTATTTATCTACTTTATGATTAAAATAGCTAAGAAGCTTTTCCCTAATAATAGACTTGCTAAAAACTTTATGATTGCTTTTTCAAGTTTAATTCCACAGTTAACATTCTTATCTTCATATGTTAATAATGATATTATTGCTTTGGCTGGTTGTGCTATGTTAGTTTATGCTTTTCTATTATTAAAAGATAATTTAACGCTAAAAGCATCTATTCTCTATGGTATATCCATTTCTATAATCGCTTTATCATATTACAATGCTTATGCTTATGTCTTGGGAGGAATAATTTATTTTATACTTATCTTTGTAAAGAAGAAAGATAAAAAATTAAGTTTTGAAGGAAAGAAATTCTTTAAATATGGATTATTAATTTCTCTTATTGTTATTGTTTTATGTGGTTATTTCTTTATTCGTACTGCAATTGTAAATGATGGAGATTTCTTAGGAATGAATTCTTTCTTAGAAGCTTGTGAAAATACTAAAGATCCTAATCCTAATATTAAACCTTCAACAAGAGATACTCCTAAAAATTTAGGTATGAGTATGTGGGAAGCTATGTGGACTAAACATTATATGGGAGAAAGTTATGTGTCTTTAGCATCTAAGAGCTTTGTAGGTGTATTTGGTTATATGAATCATCCTGTAAATGAATCTATCTATGTCTTATATTTTGTAATAATTTCTTTAGGGCTTATTGGCTTTTTAATACATTATTTTAGTAGTAGAAAAGATTATAAGAAAATGTTATTTTATACTTGTTTAATTATAAGTGGCTTAATTACTATATTTTTAGGTATATATTATATGTATGCGACAGATTATCAACCTCAAGGAAGATATTTATATCCAATGTTTACATCCCTTTCTATCTTTGTAGCGCTTGGTATTAATAAATTTTTAGAAATTATATGTAAAAAACTTAGTAGGGAGACTTTTGCATTACTACAAGTACTTGTTTATATAGGTTTAATTATCTTGTTAGTAATTGCATATATAAGTGCTAATATGACTTTTGTAAATTCTATTTAATAATTGCATTTAGATAAGTTATTTAGTATTATAATTATAAGTTGTATGAGGAGAAGTAAAAAAATGAAGAAGAGTGAAAATAAGAAAGATGAGAAAAAAATAGCAGTTTTAATTCCGTGTTATAATGAAGCTTTAACAGTTGCAAAAGTTGTTAAAGACTATAAAAAAGCTTTACCTAATGCTGATATTTATGTCTATGATAATAATTCTACTGATGGGACAGATGAAATTGCGAGACGTGCTGGGGCAATAGTTCGTTATGAATATAGACAAGGTAAAGGTAATGTTATTAGGAGTATGTTTAAAGATATAGATGCTGATTGTTATTTGATGATAGATGGTGATGATACCTATCCATCGGAAAATGCTAAAGAAATGTGTCAGTATGTTTTAGATGGAAAAGCAGATATGGTAATAGGTGATAGGTTATCTAGTACTTATTTTACTGAAAATAAAAGAGCTTTTCATAATTTTGGTAATAAATTAGTTAGAAGTTTAATTAATCATCTATTTAAAAGCAATATAAGAGATATAATGACAGGATATAGAGCGTTTAGTTATGATTTTGTTAAGACATTCCCTGTTTTATCTAAGGGATTTGAAATAGAAAATGAAATGACTATTCATGCTGTTTATAATAATTTTAAACTAATAGAAATACCTGTTAGTTATAGAGATAGACCAGAGGGAAGTGTATCTAAACTTAATACCTATTCTGATGGTGTTAAAGTATTGATGACTATAGCAAGATTATTTAAAGAATATAAGCCAACAATCTTCTTTAGCTTTGTAGGTACAGTTTTATTAATTCTATCATTAATATTTGGTATTCCTGTTTTTACTGAGTTCTTTAAAACAGGACTTGTACCTAGATTTCCAACTTTAATATTTGCTCTTATACTTTTAATAATATCTATTTTGATGTATATTACAGGTATTATTCTAGAAGTAGTTGCTAAAAAGAATAAACAAATATTTGAACTATTTTTAATTAGAACAAAGAGGGATTAAAATGAATAAAGAAGATAAGACAACTAAATTTGTTAGAAAAATGTTAAAGATATTTCATATTAAATTAAAACCTAAACATGAAAAATTATTTATTCAAATATTTAAGTTTGGGATAGTAGGAGGAGTAGCTTTCTTAATAGATTTTGTTTTCCTTTATCTATTTAGAGAATTTTGTCATTTCCCTGTACTTATTTCTAATACCTTATCTTTCTGTATTTCTGTTATTTATAACTATACTGCTAGTGTTAGATGGGTATTTGATGTCAATAAAGAAAAAGATGCGAAAAAACAATTTGTTATCTTTATAATATTCAGTGTTATTGGCTTATTAATAAATGATTTAATTATGTGGGTAAGTGTAGATTTCTTGCATATCTATTATTTACTTGCTAAAATAATTGCGACTGCTGTAGTAATGGTCTTTAACTTTGTGACAAGAAAAATGTTTTTAGAATAAGAAAGAAAGTGATGTTATGAATAAAATATCAATTATTGTACCTTGTTATAATGAAGAAGAAATGATTCCCATTTTTTATAAAGAATTTTCTAAGACTGCTAAAAAGTTAAAAAAAGTAGAGTTTGAAGTAATATATGTAAATGATGGGTCAAGTGATAATAGTTTAAAAGAAATGAAAAAGTTATCTAAAGAAGAAAAATGCGTTAAATATATTTCTTTTTCTCGTAATTTTGGAAAAGAAGCGGCGATGTTAGCAGGACTTGAGCATGCCAGTGGTGATTATATTGCTATTATGGATGTAGATTTGCAAGATCCTCCAGAGATGATAGAAGTAATGTATAATGAATTAAAAAGTAATGAAGAGTTAGATTGTATTGCCTTAAAGACAAATAGTCATGATGATTATGGTTTTGTTAGGAAATTCTTTACTAACCTTTTCTATAAAATTATATCTAAGATGTCTAAAACAGAAATGGTACCTGGTGCAAGAGATTTTCGTCTTATGAGAAGACAGATGGTTAATGCTATTATTTCTATGGGTGAATATAATAGATATTCTAAAGGATTATTTAGTTTTGTTGGTTTTAATACAAAATGGCTAACTTATAAAATACCAGAGAGAAAAGCAGGTAAAACTACTTGGAATTTCTTTAAATTATGTGCTTATGCTATAGATGGAATCTTAGCTTTTACTACTACACCTTTAACAATATCAGCTTTTATTGGCGTAATCTTTTGTCTTCTATCAGTAATTGCTATTATTGTTATAATCGTTAAGACTCTTATGTTTGGAGATCCTGTAGATGGTTGGCCTTCCCTTGTTTGTATAATGTTTTTCTTAAGTGGGGTACAACTATTTTGTACAGGAATAATAGGAGCATATCTTTCTAAAACATATACTGAAGTTAAAAAAAGACCTATTTATATTATTAAAGAGCAAGATTTGAAACGTTAGTGTAGAATAAGTGTGGAGATTTTCCACCTAAAAATAAGACTTATAATTTAAATTAATTGTAAGTTGGAAGGA
>CALWAJ010000110.1 GCA_944373065.1 uncultured Bacilli bacterium | reverse complement strand
TAGACGTCGAAAGTTTCAAACGGCTTGCCGTTGCGGTCCACACTCCCGAAAAATCGATTCAGCCACAGCACGAAGCGGGCGGAAGGGAAGGCCCGGAGCAGCGTTTCCAGGCAGCGGAGCGTTTCATCCTGGGCCTGGCCCCCCGTCACCAGGCAGTGGATGAACACCTGGCCGAGGTTTTGCAGCATGGGGATCACGGGGTTTTCGGCCATATAGGCGCACAGGGGCAAATAGGTGGCGCTGCCGTTGTCCACGACGACTTGCGCCTTCTCCACTTCGGCCAGGGGCAGCAGATCGTTTTCCATAAAGGCGTCAAAATGCCGGGTGTTGACCTGTTGGGTGTCCTTGTCGATAAGGTCCAGTACCTTGACCGGAAAGGCCGTATATCCGCCCAGGGTGTGGTTTTGCGGATCGGTGTCGAAGCAGTGCACGGCCTGCTCGTTCCGTTGAAAAAAGGACGCCAGAAAGGAACTGGCCAGGCTTTTGCCTATGCCGCCCTTGGAGCCGAGAAAGAAATGCGTATCCATGCCATGCCTCATTTTTTCGAATCAAGTTCCGACTCAGGAGTGGAATTCAGGTCCGCAAAGCGTTGCGGGTTGAACTCCACCATGTCCCCGCTAGTGCAGAGAGCCGCCGCCTTGCCCGAAGAGGCATTCCCCTCGGTTTTCCTTTTTCGGGTTTTTCTTTTCGGCGGGGCGACAGGTCCGACGGCCTCAGGCAGGGCCGAAACGGGGAGCGCAGGCAAGGCCGGAGACGGAGAAGGGGACGCCAAAGGAAAAGAAAGGGGAGCGGACTTCATCGCGGACAGATAGCGCCAGAACTGCTCGAAGCTGATTGTCATGTGCCCGTTCTCTTTCAGTTCCGCATAAATCATGGTGGAAGAGTATCCTTGCGCCATCAGTTCCAGGATGCGCGGCCTGTTGGCCAGGAACTCGACTTTCCCCATCCCCTTTCTTCTGCCCTTGGTAAAATTCATCCGCCCGCTCCAGCATCGCGTTGATCTCGTCCCTGCTCCACGGACAAAACGACTTGGCCGCAATGGCCAGTACGGTTTCCCGCCTCATGGGCGCGGAAGGCTTGTCCTCAAGTATGGGATCGTCCGGATTTTTTTGTTTGGAGTCCTCCGCCGGAGCCGGAGGCATGGCCCCGGCGGTGGAACTGAAGGAGGATTTATCAGGTCGTAAAAACGGTTCGTCGTTCCAGCCTTCGGCTCTCAACCAGTTGCCGAGTTCCTTGACGTAGCCGTTTCGCCAGTGGGCAGCCCGAGCCTTAAGGTCCGCTACCTTGGTCAGCAGCGCGTTCGCGGAGGGCAGTCGGCCCAGACGCGCAAGCCGACAGTACAGGCGTTGGGCCGGGGCGCGGCCTTTTTTCACCGGCCACGCTTCCCAGAGCTTTTCAAAGTCGGAGAGTTCCCCCCTCGCCGTATGCCGTTTGGGCGAGGAGCCGACCGCGCCCACGACATGCCCGCTCGGGAGGGGGGAAAGGGGGGAGTTAATCTCTTTAATTTCTTTAATCTTATTAAAGGCAGGCGCAGATTTTGCGTGTTCGACACGCGGATTTCGCGTGCTTGCCGCGCGCGATTTACGCGTTTTCGCGCGGGCGGAGCAGGGCGCTCCGGCGGGCGAGTCCGCGCGTTCGTCCGCAGCCAGGAATTCAACTCCCTGCCGGAGGAATTCGCCGAGCACATGGGGCGACAGCGCCAGATCGTAATATTTGTGTGTGCCTTCGCGGCGGGCAACGATATAGCCGCGCTGTTCCAGGCGAGTCAGGTTGCCCTGCGCGGCCCGCAGGCTCATCTTCACCAGGCGGGCAAGGTCCGCCTGGCTCAGGTTCCAACCCAGAAAGGCCCCCAGCCAGATCACCACGTACAGCAAAAGCAGGGGCGATGAATCCAGCTCGTCGTCAAACAGAGCCCAAACAGGAAAAATTTTTTCATCAACCCGGAGCATGGTTTTCCGTGGAGAAAATGTCGTCGTCATTTCGGCTCCTTATGTTTGGCCGAAAAAGACAAGACCAGAGCCCCCCGCTTGACGCGGACTTTCGCTTCGGGTAAATTGGCTTCACTGTTTTGAGCCGCTTTACCTCAGGGTAAGCAGGGGGCCGGAAGCTTTGCAGAGCTTCTGGCCTTTATCTTTTTTCAGCTACTTTTATTTGGACTTTTCCTTTCTGGAGTAAAAAATTCTCTCGCCGGAGGCAGCCTAGACGGCCATCGCCGTCATCGGTTCCAGATAGCGGACGCTGGGGCGGCCGAGCCGGGTGAAGGAAAGGAACTCCTGGAGCAGGGGCTCGTCGGGGTTGCCGTTGCGGAAAAAGTCCAGGGTCTGGACTCTTTCGCAAAAGCGCTCATCCGCAGCCAGGCGCTTTTTTTCCTCTTCGGCCATGTGCTCGAACACCGTGCGCAGCAAGTCCGAATAGGCGCTGTCCAGTCCCGCCAGTTGAAACAATATGCCCGGCCGTTCGGCGGCCTGAGCGGAGGACGACGGACGCGAAACCATGCGCCGCTTGTTTCCGTTCTTGGCCATAGTACACCTCCCTTTGTACATTGTGGCTGCTGATCTGGCCGTAGCCGCCACGCTTCGACTTCCGCCTGAGGGCGGTTT
>CALWAJ010000109.1 GCA_944373065.1 uncultured Bacilli bacterium | reverse complement strand
ATTTCTGCAGTTCAAGCCATGAATAAAATAAATCAAGAAAAGTATGATATTATTCCTATCTATATAACTAAAGATGGAGAATGGTACACTGGTAATATGTTAATGGATGTTGAAGTATATCAAGATTTAGATTTAATAAAAAAATATGCAAGTAATGTTGTCTTATACAAAAAAGATGGTGCCTTTGTTCTTCAAAGTAAAGGACTATTTAAGAAAATTGTTACTGAATTAGATGTAATATTTCCAATCACTCATGGTACTAATGTTGAAGATGGAGTATTACAAGGATATTTACAAACAGTAGGAATTCCTTATGTTGGACCTAATGTCTATGCAGCTACTGTTTCTCAAGATAAAGCTTATATGAGAGACATCTTTAAGTCTAATGATATCCCAATACCAACATATACTTGGTTCTATGATACAGATTATAAAAATGAACCTGATGAAGTAATAAAAAAAGTAGAGAAAATAAAATATCCTGTCATTGTTAAACCTGCTACAACTGGTAGTAGTGTAGGAATAGGTGTTGCCAATAATAAAGAAGAACTTATTAAAGCTATTGAAGAAGCTATTAACTATGATAGTAAAATTGTCGTAGAAGAAGTAATTAAAAACTTAATGGAAGTAAATATATCTGTTTTAGGTAATTATGAATCACAGGAAACAAGTGTTATTGAAGAAGTATTATCTAAAAGTGCTTTCCTAACATATGATGAAAAATATGTTGGTAGTGGTAAAGTTAAAGGCAAACTAGGAGCTAAAATGACTCCATTAAAAGGTTCTAAAGGTATGGCTTCAGCTGATAGAAAAATACCAGCTGATCTTACAGATAAAATGACTAAAGAAGTAGAAGAGCTTGCTATTAAAGTCTTTAGAACTCTAGGAAGTAGTGGAGATGCTCGTATTGATATGTTAATCGATAGTAAAGCTAAAAAAGTATATGTTAATGAGATCAACTCAATACCAGGTTCTCTAGCATTTTATCTATGGGATCCAAAAGGAAAAGATTATACTGAACTATTAGATGACATGATAAGTATTGCTATTAAAGATTATAAAAGACGTGAAAGTAAAACTCATTCCTTTAATACTAATATCTTACAAGGATTCGCTCATAATGGCCTAAAAGGTATGAAAGGTAAACTACAGAATAGAAACTGTATTAGTAAATGCTAATACAGTTTTTACATTAATTTACATAATTTCAAATTTATATGACTAGTAATATCAAAAACTATGGTATCCTAATAATAGGAGAGTGAATAGATATGGAAAAAAAGAGTAATAAAGGCCTAATAGTTTTTATTATAATTTTAATACTATGTATTATAGGATTAGTATTTTATATTTTAGTAGATAAAGATATTATTAAACTCAATAGTACTACTGTAGAAAATGAACAAGTAGAAAATAATAAGACTAATGATGATAAGAATGATGAAAATAATGTTGAAGTAGTCATTGATTCTGAAAATGCTAGCATAAAAAATCTATTTGATAATGCTCATTATTTAACTATTAGCGGAATAGATACACATATTTATCGAGATGGTGGTTATAAAGTAAGTGAAATGAGTACAGAAGATAAAATGTTATTACTTGCTAAACAATGGTCACCATTAGTAGAAAATATTGCTGAAGGTACAAGTCCTAATCTTACAACAACATATTATTTAAATGAAAATACTTTAAAGAACTTATTTGAGAAAACATTTGGTCCTAATACTTACAAGCAAACAAATCAAATAACAGACGGTTGTCTTACTTTAACATATGATGCTAATAATAAGAGATATTCTTATACAGGAAATACTGGTTGTGGTGGTACAAGTGATTTAGATGTTTATGAAAAAATTATAAGTGCTACCAAATATAATAATAGAATAGAAATAGTAAGTGCTGCCTTCTATCTAGATCAAAATAACATATATAAAGATTATAATAGAACCACAACGCTAAGAAGTAATCCAGCACCTATAAATACAACACCTAGTCAAGAATCAAGAGAAAATGTGTTTAATCAATACATACAGGATAATAGAGATGATTTAGAACAATATACATATACATATAATCTAAATGAAGATGGGTTTTATTATCTAACAAGTGTAGAAAGAACTAAAGCGTAAAAATAAAAGAATTAGACTTTATAATATATTAAAACTACTGAAAATTTACTCAGTAGTTTCTTTTAATTTCTCATTAATTATTTTTAAGTTATTATTAAGCCTTTCATCATTAGGTTCTATTCTTAAAGCTTTCTCTAAAAATACCTTGCTAGCTTCCACTTCACCTTTATTATAGTAGGCAATACTAAGTAAGTCATAAGGAGTATAATCAAAGCTAAAGGTTTCATTGATATAACTCTTAGTATGGTCTTTAATATTTAAAGCCTTATTTACATAATTAATAATATTATCATAATCATTTAAAACATAATAGAGTAGAGCCATTTCCATATAAGGGTCTCTTAAATAAGGCGCTTCCTCTATCGCTTTTTCTAACCATAATTTCGCTTCATCGTATCTTTTTAAATTCTTATAACATCTCCCAATAAA
>CALWAJ010000108.1 GCA_944373065.1 uncultured Bacilli bacterium | reverse complement strand
AATGGTTATGTAACAAGTCAAAGTGTTGGGGCTGGTACTCCTATTACATCTGGTATGGAAGTTATACTGACACTTAGTCCTAAGTTTTAATTGGTAAAAAAATAATTGTTGTTTTTTAGACTTTGTGTTAATATATAAATAACGAAAATAAGAAAGAAGGTAAAAAATATGAGGAGGATTTGTTTACAATATGTTACTTGGTGCTGTTTATACTACTTAATAAGTAAAATATTTACTTTCTTTCATTATGATATAAGAGCAGGATAAGTGTATTCTGTTCTTTTTAATGTGTAAAAATGAAAGAATGTGATAAATTGAAGAATATTTTTAAATATACTTTAACATTTATTATTACAGTTATTATTTGTATTATAAGTTTTATTTTAGTAACTATAATTCCTAATAACTTAATAAAAGAAAATATAAAAGAAAGTGCCAATTATATCTATAAATTACCAGTTTTTATGTATGTAGGTAATTATAAAAATAAAACAAATTTAGTTAATAATCATCCTGATCCTATAACCTTAAATTTAACTTATTCTCTAAATCCTAAGAAACCTATTACTTCTATAGTTTTAACTAAATATTATAGTACAGGTAAATATTTAGAAAGTATTAATTTAAGAGAAAAGGCCATTCATGATTATGAACCAAATCAAGAATATTATAGATATTGGCATGGAAATATTGTTATAGTTAAATTACTTTTATTAATATTTAATTATAAAGAAATATTGGTATTTTTATCTAGCATCTTAGTAGTTTTAATTGTATTAATAACCTATCAACTTTTTAAAAGAGATAAATTATTAGCATTTATATTTTTAATTGGAAATATCTTAATAAAAGTTTATGTAACCTTTTTCCATTTAAGTTATCTATATATGTTTTTATTAAGTTATATATTAACTTTAATATCTTTTAAGTTAATAAATGCTAAAGAAGATAAGATATATAAATTATTTATAATAGGAGGAGTACTAGCTAATTTCTTTGATTTTCTAACAACCGAAACATTAGTATTTGCTTTACCATTCTTAGTAATATTTTATTTTAGATATAAAGATAAGAAAGTAGATAAAGAAGCATTTATATTTTTTATTAAATCATTACTAGCATTTCTTCTTAGTTATAGTTTAATGTGGATTTTAAATTGGTTAATATTAGTAGTTTTCTATCATCAAAGCTTATCATCATTTTTAACTAATCATCTATTAGAAAGAAGCATAAATAAATATACCTATACTTTAAGACCATTTGATAGTATTTTATACAATATAAAAGGTATCATACCATTTTGTTATCTAAATGATTTGTTTATGATAGTGGTAATATCTTTATATTTAATATATATAGTTATAAATTTTATAAAAAAGAGATTTAAGTTATTTGAATTAATATTAGTACTAATAAGTATAGTACCAATAATTAGATATTTAGTTTTATTTAATCATTCATATGGCCATTTTTATTTTACTTATAGAGCTTTATTACCAAGTGTAATGATTAGTTTATTATTAATATTTAGAAATATAAAAAGGAAAAGAGGAGATTAAAATGATTACAAAAAAGAATTTAATATTTATAGCAGGTATAGTTTTATCAATATTTATATTTATGCCTGAAGTTGAAGCAAAGGAGTATGTTGTAAATGATTGGTTTGATGGAATAGACCTGTATTCTAAGATTGATTATGGTGTGCTAGAGCCAGGTGATAAGTTAATTTATGATTATAATAGAAGTGGTGATTATAGCTTTGGTACTCAAATGATGATGGATACTCTTTATTTAGATTTATTTGTGTATGATACTACTAATAATATGGTTGAATACTATCAGGGAAATGAATCTAATCCTTCTATTGAATATACTATTAAAAGTTATGAAGAACTAACAAGTGAAAGTGTACCGGTTGGGCAAAAAGCTATTATAAATGCTTATGTAGAAACTTTTACTATCGGTGGATTTGGATGTGTAAATTTATATTATACTTTAGTAGATGATGAACAAAAACAAGTAGAGTATTATAATACTTATGATGCAGTTAACAATAATCCTAAAAGTTATTATGTAGGACAGGAAGATATATTGTTAAGTGGTATAAGTCGTGATGGTTATGAATTTTTAGGATGGTATACATCACCTACCTTTGAAGAAGGTACAGAAGTAACAATGATAACAGGCGATGAACCCCAAGTATTAAAGTTATATGCTAAATGGAGAAAAGTAGAAAATAATGAAAATGTTTTTACTAATCCAGAAACAAGTACATCAATTTATATTATTTTAGGAATAGTTTTAATTTCCTTATTAGGAACTGCTGTATTCGTTGCATATAAAAAAATAGAAAAAATGTAAAAAAAAAATTAGCACTCGCTCTTGACAATTGCTAAAACAGGTGTTATTCTACATTATGTAAATAAGAAAGAAGAGTGATTAATTTGAAGAAAAAACAATTTAAAGCAGAATCTAAAAAGTTGTTAGATTTAATGATTAATTCTATTTATACTAATAAGGAGATATTTTTACGAGAGTTAATATCTAATGCAAGTGATGCTATTGATAAACTTTATTATGAATCACTTACTAATAAAAA
>CALWAJ010000107.1 GCA_944373065.1 uncultured Bacilli bacterium | reverse complement strand
CTCAGTTAACAGTTTTCTTTTGTATAAATTTCTCAAGTAAACAAATAAGATAATAGAATAAGAAAGCTAAGACACCTAGAACAATAACAGAAGCAATGACAAGGTCTATATTAAATACTTGAGTACCATACATTATTAGATATCCTAGTCCTTTTTTTGATACAAGTAGTTCACCCATAATAACACCTATATAGCACATACTCACGTTAATTTTGAGATTATTAATAATATTAGATAGATTAGATGGTATAACTGCCTTCATAAATATCTGTAACTTACTAGCCCCTAAACTTCTAAGTAAAGTAATATAGTTACTATCAGTTTCTTTAAAATTATGATAAACATTTATAATAGACAAGAATAAAGAGATTAATAAAGCCATAAAGATAATAGAATTAGTACTAGCACCTACCCAAATAATAATTAAAGGTCCAAGTGCCACTTTAGGTAGAGAATTTAAAACAGTTAAATAAGGATCAAGTATCTTCGCTAATCTCTTAGAAAACCAAAATAGAGTAGAGACTAACAAGGAAATAATTGTAACTACTAAAAAGCTAACTACTGTCTCATATAAAGTAATACCTATATGTACTAATAAATCATTATCAGTGAATAGACTTCCTAAAGTTTTAAGTACTAGACTAGGACTAGATAAAAGAAAAGTATTAATAAGATTAAATCTTGCTAATAGTTCCCATCCTAAAATGAACACTAGTAATATTAATATTTGAAAACTAATAACAATAATTTTCTCTTTTTTCTTCTTTTTAAGAAATTCTTTATGTTCCTCACTATAGTTTGACATCTAAATCTCTCCATATCTTTTCATAATAGTAATTAAATTCTTTTTCTTTTCTATTATTAAATGGAGTAGAACGATTCTTATAATTAATATCATAGATTTTTTTAACAACACAAGGTCTTTTCGTAAGTACAACAACTTTATCACCTACGCTCAAAGCTTCTGATAAATCGTGAGTTACCATAATAGCAGTTTTACCTAAGTCTTTAACCATCTTATAAACATCATCTGCAAGCATTACTCTAGTCATTGCATCCAAAGCAGAAAATGGTTCATCTAAAAGTAATATATCAGGTTTAGTAGCAAGTGTCCTGATTAGAGCAACTGTATGAATGTTGTTAAGACACAGTACTTTCTAACTTTTTATTATCATCTATATATTGATAATTAAGATTATTATTTTTACTAATAACATTCTCTCCAAGTTTTTCTTCTATATCTTTTCTCGTATTACTAGCAACTTCGCCACCTGCTTTAGCAATCTTCCTATTTTCACTTAATCCGTAAGGTTTATGCTTTTTAGCAAGCTCACGAGTTGTAATCTCACCTATATCTGCAAGTAATACTTCTATGTCACTCATATTATCTCTTAAAGATTCTTTTCTAAGACCTTTAAACTCCTTATATTCTTTAGCAGTCATACCAGACCATTCTCTATAAATATCATTAGTAAGAATGGCATATTCTAAATTACTGTCAACACCATTATCTTTCCATACTTCAGTAAGTTTCTTTCTATCCTGGATACCTTTAATTCTTTTAATAATCCAATCTTCATCATATCCTTTAGCTCTATAAGTATCAATTGCTCTTTGAACTGCAAGAGAAGGATCAAAAGTTTCATCAATTCTTTCACTACCAAGTTTAGCAAGCCACCCTTTTATAGGCTCAGCATTTTTACTAGGTATTGATTCAATAATTCTAAACATCCCCTCAATATCAACAACATCAGTTAAACGATATTTACCATCTTGAGCTTTTAATTTTAAAGCGTTACAATTAGTAACGGTTTCATTTCCTTCATCTTTAAGACGCTTTTTTAATACTCTCCAATAAGTTTGTGGATTAGTACTACCTGTCAAAACTCTAACTATATCAACTACACTAATATAGTATTTTTCTTTTTCATTATCCCAAACAGTTCTAATTGTTTCATTGTTAAATAACTTATTTACAATATGCATTTTATCTTGATTCATATATAATTCCTTCCTTTTCTTTATAATCATACTAACAGCTTAAAACCAAATATTAATTCAATAACCATAAATATATCTTTAATATCAACAACAGCAGTGTTACAATATTTACTGCCAGACGATTTAATTATAGTTGTCTAATAATACTAGACAACTCAAAAACTTTCTCTTTTTTATTAATTTACTTCCCCTCTTAAGTATCACTTCCTTTCCTCCAAAATATTACTTGTTTTAGTTAGAGAGAATTCTTGCAAAATTACCAAACACTTTATATCTCCATTAAAAAATAAGATAATATAAAAAACGCGACATCTATCACGTTTAATTTTTACCATCTCTATTAATATAATATGCAGTTAAACTATTTTTTTCTTCAAAAATTCCACTTTATTTTTATAATTCTAATATTATCTTTAACTTCACCTACATAAATTTTATCTATAAACTCATTAACAATAACTCTATTAAGATTATCTAGCTTTTTATATCTAGATATTATTTTCTCATCAAACATTTTAATGTTCTCTTTATAAATATTAATCTTTTTATTAATATCATCTAACTTTTTAGAATATCTAGCTTTATTATCTTCATAACTACTTACTAAACTATTAAACATCTCTAGTGAAATAACATTATTTACCTTATCTTCATAAAGGTTCTTTAAATA
>CALWAJ010000106.1 GCA_944373065.1 uncultured Bacilli bacterium | reverse complement strand
CGAAGAAAATCATTTTAATCTCAAAAAAAGAAAGATAGATTTTTAAATCTCTATCTTCTTAAGTTAATAACATTGGCATTAAGCTCTTATAGGTTAGCAACGTATTTCGCAACTCTAATCATTTGTGCAGTATAACTCATTTCATTATCATACCAAGCAACTACTTTAACTAGTTGCTCTCCATCTACTTCACTAATTGAAGTTAATAGACTATCAACTAAGCTTCCATAGTGCATGCCTATTGTATCACTTGAAACGATTGGATCAGTTGTATATCCTAGAGTTTCATTAGTATTATTTTTTAGTGTTTCATTTATTTCTTCTACTGTAGTATTTTTATTAAGTTTTAATACTAAGTCAACAACTGAACCTGTAGTTACAGGAACTCTCATGGCAGTACCTTCCATTCTTCCTTCAAGGTTAGGTAGTACTTTACCAATAGCTGAAGCTGCTCCAGTTGAGGCTGGAACAATATTAGCAGCACTAGCTCTACCACGACGAGCATAGATTCCTTTTTTATGAGCAACGTCTAGTGTAGCTTGGTCATTTGTATAAGCATGTACTGTTGTCATATATCCTTGTTTAATACCAAAGTTATCATCTAATACTTTTAGAACTGGTGCTAGACAGTTAGTAGTACAGCTAGCAGCTGATATTATTTTCTCACTACCATCTAATATATCATGATTAACATTATAGACAATAGTTTTAACATCTCCTTTAGCAGGTGCTGAAATTATTACTTTTTTAGCACCAGCATTGATATGAGCCATTGCTTTCTCCTCACTCGTAAATTTACCAGTACATTCTAAGACAATATCGATATCTAAATCTTTCCAAGGTAATAGATTAGGATCTGTTTCAGCATATACTTTAATTTTTTTATCTCCTACTACAATGTTATCTCCTTCAAAAGATATTTCATCTGTTCTATATCTTCTATGAGATGTATCATATTTAAGTAGGTATGCTAATTGTTCTGCATCTGTTAAATCATTAATAGCCACTACTTCCATTTCAGGATCATTATCTAATAATCTAAATGCTAATCTTCCTATTCTTCCAAACCCATTAATTGCAACTTTTTTCATTTTTATTCCTCCTCAATTTCTTCATCATTATTTGGTGTTACAAACACACCATTTTTCTTTTCTAATGTTGGATTAGGTGAGTCTTTTTCAATACCATTATTATAAGCTAGTACCATTATTGCAATTAGTACTATAATAAATAAAGCAATAAATATTAACATGGTACTCATACCGAATCCTCTATTATTTAATTTACCCACTTTATCACCTCTTATTAAATTATTTCCAGAGCTGCAAATTTATTTAGTATTTCTTGATAGATTTGATACCAAGAATATACTCTAATAACATTTTTCCCACTGCAACTCCCGTTATATGGTGCATCAAAAACCATAACTGGTATTATTTTGGCAATATCATTAACATTACTAGCTTTATCTTCTATCATCAAATCAAGGCCTATACTTAAACATTTTTCTCTTTTATTATTGCTATTGACAATTAGCTCATCATATTCAATGTTGTATTTATTTAGCCAAGACTTAACATAATACTCAGCCATACCAGAATATTGATTATTTAGGTATTGATTATCTCGTGCTGATAGGATTATGATTTTATGGCCAGCTTTACGAAGTTTATGGATTACTTCACTTGCATATGAACGAGGTTGTATAGCAATTAAAAGATCAAATACATATTGGCGCCAAAATTCTATATTTTCTTCACTAGTTAAATAGAATTGCTCTTCCATATAATAACCTTTCGGATTAAAGCCTCGGTTTATGTTATTTTCTAAGCAGAATTTAGAGCCACAGGCAAAATGCCATTCTGCAACATCATTTAATACGCCATCTAAATCAACACCTATACGCATTTTAACCAATCCCTTCTTTTATTATTGTAACAAATGTAACAAAAAAAAGGAATAGTGTTTATAAAATTTGACACTATTCCATAAATTCATCTTCTAATTTTTCTAATGGCTCTTCATCAGCAAATTCATCTTCTAAGCTGTACTCTACATCACGATATTTTTTAAGACCAGTTCCAGCAGGTATTAATTTACCAATTAGAACGTTTTCTTTTAATCCTTCAAGATGATCTACTTTACCATGAATTGCGGCATCAGTTAATATTCTTGTTGTCTCTTGGAATGATGCTGCTGATAAGAAGGAATCTGTTTCAAGAGATGCTTTAGTAATACCAAGTAATACTGGACGACCTGTAGCAGGACGTTTACCACTTATTATTACTTCTTTATTTCCTTCTGTGAATTCTCTAAAGTTTACAAGAGAACCAGGTAAGAATTTAGTATCTCCACCTTCAACGATTCTAATCTTAGATATCATACGACGAGCGATAATTTCAATATGTTTATCGGCAATATCAACACCTTGAGAACGGTATGTATTTTGTACTTCTTTTAAGATGTATTCTTGAGTTGTAATTGGATCTGTTACATCTAGTAACTCTTTAGGTGAAATAGCTCCTTCAGTTAATTTATCACCACAAGATACTGTATCACCTTTTTCAACACAAAGTTTAGCTCCATAGTTTGTAACATGTTCCTTTGTTTCAACTTTATTTGTAATACTGATTTTATATTTACCATGGTCTTCAGCAATTTTAGTAACTTTACCATCAATTTCAGCGATAGTTGCTTTACCTTTAGGGTTACG
>CALWAJ010000105.1 GCA_944373065.1 uncultured Bacilli bacterium | reverse complement strand
TGGTATAACTTATCTCCTGGAACAGTATATGATAATGCTGGTAACTCTAGGGCATGTCCTGCTAATCAGACAGTTAAAATATCAAGTATCCCAACAAAACCTTCTATAAATTTACACGGATATTCTAGTGGTAGTTGGACTAATAAAAATGTTACAATCACTATGAGTTCACAAAGTTCAGTTGGTATAGATCATTATGAATATTCTCATGATTTAGTTAATTGGCAAAGAGATTATGATTATGATTCTGCTCATTGGCAACAAAGTTTTGGTACTAATAAGAGCTCAATGACAGTAACTATTAGTTGGCAAGGAAATTGGAATTTTTATGTAAGAGCGGTTGATGTTTTAGGAAATGTTAGTCCTGTTGCTGATATGTTTACAGTAAGAATAGATAAAACAAGACCTACTTTGGGTGCAAGCTTTACTAATGAGAAATCTGGTACAGCATATCAATCTGGTACATGGACAAATGAAAAAGTAATTAGACGTTTATATCCTGGTGATACAGGGGGAAGTGAAATTAAAGAAGTACAATATAATGATGGCGATGGATGGCATACTGAAAAGTATTGGCAAGAATGGACATTAAGTGATATGAATAGAATAAGTAAATATCGTTCTGTCGATAATGCTGGAAATATAAGTGATGAGGTTCAGATTCATTATATGATAAATACGCAGTGTAGCGAGTCTAATCCGTATGGATGCCCTGTATTATATGCTTGTAAATCTGCTAGTCCAGCTCAATTCATTAATGGAACGACTTGGATTCATGCTAATCCGACATTCAGCTTTAATGGACAGGTAGCAGCTGTTATCTATACAGGAGGTAAAGTTTACAAATTAGGTGAAACTACTAGTTCTGGAGGAACGGAAATGTATTATGTTTATGTTGATGAAGGAACACAAATGGGTAGTACAGGACAATGGAATATATCTTATCCTGGTAGAAGAACAGGATATATTGCTAAAGGATGTTTATGGTCAACTCCTCCTAGTTCATCAAATGGTTGGTGTTGGAGTGATGAATGTAAAGGATAAAAGGGTGATGATATGAAGAAAAATATAATGAGTATAGTGTTGTTTTGTATAGGTCTATTAATGATTGGAGGAGGTATTTATTATATTGTTTATAATACTAATCAAAAAAATCCTCTTCCTAAAAAAGCCTATAAGTTAACTGATGGGAAAAGTATAGATGTTTGTATTAATCCAGATGGTTGTTTAAATATGGGAACTGATACTTATGCAAATATTACTTATAATATCGATAATAAAGATATTCAAGATACTTTAGAAAAAGTAAATAAAGAGACAGATGAGTTGTATCAAAAAGCGATAAACTCAGATATGTCTGCTCCTGAGTGTCAAGCATATACATCAATGTATGAGCATAGATATAGATCAAATATGCTATATTATAGTTATACTGGTGATGATTTTATTAGTTTCTTTATTCAAAGAATGAATCAAGATTTATGTGTAGAAGGTTCTGAAGAATATAAATATGAATTTTATTACTATGATATTAATAAACATAAATTTTTGACTGAACAAGAAGTAATGAAAAAAGAGAATGTTACTGACAATGATGTTAAAGATGCTATTAGGAAATCTGTTGAAGGATTAAGTGGGATAACTGGTGTAGATTATAATGTTGACAATATTGTTTCAGATTATCATTTGTATTATGATAATGATGGCAATTTAATAGCATCTTATTATGCTCCTGAAGATAAAGCTATATATACTGCACTTATTAAAGAGAAAAAATAATAAAGTAAAAGATAAAATGTATGTTTATATATACTTTAATGGAAGATGATAATATTTATAAAATTTAATATTAATTTCTATAAGAAAATAAGATGCGATGTTACATCTTATTTTCTTTTTTGTTTATACCTATAATTGATCCAATAGAAGAAGTTAAAAGAAGAATAATACTATAAATAAATGTTCTTATATCAAAAGAACTATTAGTAACTATTTTTAAAATAAACATAATTATTAATATAATTGTACCTAGTTTTAATCCTTCAATCAGTCCATATTTAGAAGAGTTTTTACCTAAAAGATAAGAGTTTATAAATAGTGATAGTAATACTATTATCATTTTCATAATATTATAAATGTTATTATTAATAACATCAAAATAGTAAAGTATTGTTAAAATAAATCCTAATATAATTATACTAAGTAGAGTAGTAATAACTATTTTACTTAGTTTTTTTAAATAATTCATAAGTATCACCTAATAAATAATATGTTTTAGTTTAAAAAGTATGAATTCAAGTTGAAACCTTAAATAATTAATGATAAAATTAGTTAGGTGATGTTAATGAAAAAGATTATATTAACTGGTGATAGACCTACAGGTAATTTGCATTTAGGACATTACGTAGGGTCACTTAAAACACGTGTTAAATTACAAAATGAAGGTAATTATGATGAGATGTATGTTTTTATTGCAGATGCACAGGCTTTAACTGATAATTTTAATAATCCTAAGAAGGTTAGAGATAATGTAATAGAAGTTGCACTTGATTATTTGTCAGTAGGAATAGATCCAAGTAAAGTAACGATATTTATTCAAAGTATGATCCCAGAGTTATGTGAACTTACTATGTATTATATGAATTTAGTAACATTAGCAAGGTTAGAGAGAAATCCTACTGTTAAAAATGAAATTAAACAAAAGAATTTTGGTAGCAGTATTCCTGTTGGCTTTTTAAA
>CALWAJ010000104.1 GCA_944373065.1 uncultured Bacilli bacterium | reverse complement strand
TGATGATAGCAAGTTCATATGAAGAGATGAGAGAGATTGCAAATGGTAATGAGGAGGCGTTATATATTGTGGATAAGCTAGAAAGACTAAATGAAGATGATAAGTTTAGGACAGAATATAATGTAGAGTTAGTTAGAAGAAAAGAAATAAATTCTGCGAGACTTGATGGATATGATGATGGTTATGATGCTGGTAAAGCTGAAGGACTAGAAGAGGGTGCTAAAGCAGAAAAAATAGAAATTGCCAAGAATCTTCTTAAAGATGGAATACCGATAGAAGTAGTATCTAAAAATACAGGACTAAGTATAGAAGAACTAGAGAAATTATAAAAATCTCTAGTTTTTCTTTAAAAAAATAGTTGACAAAGCATCTTCTTATTAATATAATGTTAATAACAGAAATAGTTCTGTAATTATTTTTTATTTTTTCTTACTAATAAAATGTTAATAAGAAAAAAGAAGGAGGTATTTATGAATAATTTAAAGTTAATAGTGTTAGAGAATATTAAAGAGTTAGGAGAAAAAGTTAATTGTAATTTAAAGTTGATTAGAGAAGAAAAAAATAATTATATGATAAATGTTAAAGAAAACAGGTTTTCTAATGGCGAAGGTAAAGTTAAAATAGAAGATACAGTTAGAGATAAAGATATTTATATTATCTCTGATGTTGGTAATTATGATGTTACTTATAACATGCATGGCTTTACTCACCATATGGGCCCAGATGAACATTTTCAGGACATAAAAAGAACAATTCTTGCTTTATCTGGTTATCAAGAAAAAATCACCTTAATAATGCCTTTGTTATATCAAGCAAGACAACATAAAAGAAAAGGTAGAGAATCTTTAGACTGTGCCCTAGCTCTCCAAGAGTTAGAACATCTTGGAGTTAATCATATAATTACTTTTGATGCACATGACCCTAATGTTTCTAACGCAGTTCCCAACCTTCCTTTTGAAAACTTTTATCCAACAAATACCATTTTAGAAGATTTATTAAAGGCTGAAGAATTAAAAGATATTTTAGTAATAAGTCCTGATATGGGAGCGATGGAGCGAGCAAGATATTATGCAGAACTTCTAGATAGTGACGTAGGAGTTTTCTATAAAAGACGTGATTTATCTCGTGTCATTAATGGTAAAAATCCTATAATTGAACATACTTATATGGGTAGTGATGTTAAAGATAAAGATATTTTAGTAGTTGATGATATGATTGCCTCAGGTTCATCTATGTTAGAAGTAGGAAAAATGTTAAAAGAAAAAGGGGCTAGAAAAGTATATTTTATCGCTACATTCTCTTTATTTACTGAAGGAATAGAATCTTTTGATAAAGCATATATTGATAATCTCTTTGATAGACTTTATACAACTAATCTTTCTTATATTCCAAAAGCCTACAAAGAAAAAGAATGGTTTCATACTGTTGATTGTTCTATGAATATTGCCGAAATAATCAATGCTTTACATAATAAAGAATCCCTTACTCCATTATTAAATGGTAAAGAGAAAATATTAAAGTTAAGAGGTGAGAAAAAAATATGAAAATAGGTATCTTTGGAGGTAGTTTTAATCCTCCTCACAAAATGCATAAGAAAATCGCTATCACTCTCATAAAAAAACATTATGTCGATAAAGTTATCTTTGTACCTACTGGTAGTAAATATAAATATAAGAATAATCTTTTAAGTGATAAAGTAAGATTAGAAATGTTAAAATTAATGTGTAAAGATAATAAAAACTTAGAAGTAAGTGATTATGAGTTAAAGGAAAATGTTGTCTATACTTATGAGACATTAGATTACTTTAAAAATAAATATAAAAATGATGAAATATATTTTATCTGTGGTACTGATAATTTAAGTTATATAGATAAGTGGAAAAGAGGAAAATATCTTCTATCTAATTATAAACTATTAATTATTAAAAGAAATTCATTTAAAATAACTGATTTATTAGAAAAATATAAAGATTATAAAGATTATAAAGATAACATTATTATTACAGATATTGAAGAAAATGAAATATCTTCTACTAAAATTAGAGAAATGATATATAATAATAAAAGAACTGAAACTTATTTAGATAAAAATGTTTCAGATTATATAACAAGAAATAAGTTATACTTAAAATAAAGAAGGTTGATGTAAAATGATAAGAAAAATAGAAATTAATCCCGATTGGTTTTATCATAAAATTCGATTTGAATCCCTACCTCTTATTTTAAAAGATAATGCTATTCTTTCAAAACGAATGCAAGGATATGATAAAGTAACTTCAAATGTTTGGAATGGCCTAGACTATATTTCTCTAGCTAAAAAAGATACTAGCTATATATGGAAAAGTTCTTATAAAAGATTTATTTCGCCTTCTTATGCTTTTATCTTTAATGGAATTGAAGTATTAGAAACAGAATATGTTGAAGATCCTTGTAAATATAGAAAATATCTATCCAAATTATCTAGTGATAAGCGCTATTCAGTATATGAAGATGAATATCAAATTAAAAATAAAATTAGTCTTGATAAAGTTATTGGTATAAAGATACCCAATACTGATATTAATCGCTATCCTAGAGAATTTTATAATAGAAAAGACTGTGCTATAAATGAATTTCTAAATATGTTAGATGGTAAAATGATGGAAGTGCCATTTATAGATGTAGATGAAAAATTACAAATAGATAAGGAAGATATAAAAAAATATATATTAGAAAGGTAAGATGATATTATGAATTTTAAAGAAATTATTCATATTTTACAATTAGGACAAAAAACAATCGCGACAATGGAAAGTTGTACTGGTGGAGGAGTAGTTAATGCTATTACTAATTGTGAAGGTGC
>CALWAJ010000103.1 GCA_944373065.1 uncultured Bacilli bacterium | reverse complement strand
ACTCTTACAAGTAAATATTAGTTTAGGTTTAACTACCATGGCACTTGTATCTGTATTAGTAGTATCACTATTATCTGAGTCATTTATATCAGTATCATTAGGCTCTTCTTTAACTGGTTCTTCTACAACAGGAGTATCATCTTCTATTGGTATATCCTCAGCTGGAGTATCAGGAACAACAACTTCAGGTTCAATTCTTTTAAAAGTATAGCCATTACTATTTAAAACAGTAATACTATCATCTATCCACAAGCACTCAGTAGGATTCTTTCCATTATTTATAGACCAATACCCTGCACTGTTTTGATGCCATCCACTTCCAGTAAACTTACCTCTACCACATTCCATATGAACATGATTGCCAGTAGCATTACCTTTAGTACCTTCTTCATAAAATCTTTCCCCACGATTTATTACCTTAC
Organism: uncultured Bacilli bacterium; assembly: GCA_944373065.1. Lineage (GTDB taxonomy): Bacteria > Bacillota_I > Bacilli_A > RF39 > UBA660 > Onthousia. The sequence goes on along the minus strand of CALWAJ010000103.1, from coordinate 2,425 downwards.
CAACAAAAAGATTAGAAACATCATTATCATGAGCAAACATCATTGTCATATAATCAACTGTGCCATCAGGATATATTACTGGTTCACTACTCTCAAGCCATACTTCATTAGCATCACTAGTATAAATTTTTCTAATCACTCCTGTAAAAGGTGCAACTATAAAGTCTATGCCCGTATCACTTCCAGCATCATCAATTGCATAACTATCCTTATGAGTCCCTACCATATATCCCTGGGTAATTCTCATATAAGGACTAGGATAAAGAGGTTTTTCCATTACTTATCACTACCCTTCACATTAATAATATTACTTTTCTTTACTGTAATATAATCAGTATTAACTAATGATGAATAATCTTTAAGTTTTCCCTCTAAAGATTTATAAATAGTATCAGCGCCTATAAAACTAAAGAAAGATACCCATAGACTATTAGGAAAATTCACGCTTGTGAAAGTTATACAAAAAAGAGTACCAACTACAAAATTAACTATTAAATTATATATAACTAAACAACTAGAACAAGGAAAAAATTTCTTTGTTTTCTGAATAAAAGCACAGGTTATAACACTAAGAGCAATAGCAACAACTAACATCTGCTGTAATAGTGTTAGATTTAACATTTTCTTCACCTCTAAAATAGTCTATGATAAAGAAAGATAAAAGAAACATTATTAGCCCACAATAATTTTAATCAAACCTAATACTAATATATGCACTGGATAATATAAATAGAAAAACAATTTACACTTCTTACCTAGTTCTTTATTATAAAAGTAAATTAATATCAATGAAAATAAAGAAAAATACTGCATAGCTTCGCCAAGTACTAAAGTAGATAAAGTAATAGATATAACAAGCAAAGGAAAATTTTCTTTAAATAAATAGAAAAAACTTATCATTAAGATTCCTAGCATTCCATAACTAAAATTACACATAATAGAAATTATTCCCATCATAACAATAATTAAAGTATATATAAAAAACAAAATAATTTTAGCATCAACTTTCTCTTTTATATGGGTTATAACAATATTTCTACCTTTATCTAGTAATAATATAGTCAAAAGTCCTAAAGTAAGAGTAAAGAAAATATTATTAGAATCTAAATAAAAGAAACTATTAAAGAAAACATAATCATAAACAACTTCTGAGATAATTGCAAGTATTAAAAGTCTTAAAAAATATTTACTGAAGCTTTTAGTATGAACATATCCTTCTGTTAATAAAAAGGCAAAGATAGGAAAAGAAAGTCTTCCTACTGCTCTTAAAAAATTATAAAAAGGCGTACCAAAAATAATGCCAATATGATCTATTGTCATAGTAATAATTGCAATAAGTTTTAAATCAAAATTACTCAAACACTTTTTCATAAATATAATATAGCATAAATAGTAACTTTAATAAATGAAATATTATAGTATTAAATAAATACTATTTATTATATTTTTTAACCTTAAAATCTAATTTATATAAATTTAAAGCATCATATAAATCTATATTTAAACATGTTTCAACAAAAGATTCATCACTATGAACTAAATTATTATTTATTAAATAATTTGACAAAATATTAGCTACTGGATACTGCAATAAATAATTAACAATATTAAAAGAAACATCTTGCCTTTTTATTGACTTGATTTTCTGAATATCGATATATTTTTCTTTAATTATACCATTTTCCTGATATATTTTTTCATAATACAATTCATTTTCAACTGCTTTTAGCATTTTATTTTCAAAATATATTCTATTATATTCTCTTGCCAAAATTAAAGATTTATATTTTTCATTATCTAACCATTTTTCTAATTTTCTCTCCATACAAAATGCAAAAGTTTCAGCTAAAAACCAATAATCATTAGAAACAATTAGAGGTGTACTATTCCTATCAATAAAATGTGCTAATTCATGAACTAAGAGAAAAACATCACTATCATTTCCATACAATTTAATATATGTTTTATTATCTTTTGTCTCAGTATAAGATTTTTTATTATAAGAATTAATAATAATCAAACCACTATTAATTCCTGCTTCAATTTTATTATAGTAATCTAAATTATAGTTTTTATAAAACATAATAACTAATTCCAGAGGATTTTCAATTTCTTTTGTATAATTTTGCTTATCATAAATACCATCAAAATTCTCTATTAATTGATAAATAATATCTTTTTTTAAAAATTTCTTATAAGTTGATTCAACCTTTACTAGTTCTATAAACTCTTTGATTTCCTTTCTATCCATAATACACCATCACCCTAATTATTATATAGTAAATTAACATTAATAAAAAATATATTAAATTTGCAATTATAATCATTTTTAATACACCGCTGTCAGAGATAGTGTTTCCAAAGTGTGGAGATTTATCCGTACAAACTTTACAAAATAAAAAAAACGGTTAAAACCTAAAAAATG
>CALWAJ010000102.1 GCA_944373065.1 uncultured Bacilli bacterium | reverse complement strand
AAAATTACAAAAAAAGATAGTAATTTCAACAATTATTATCTTTTTGTCTCATAATTTATTTTGTCCTATAACGCGAATTATAAGACATGTCTTATAATTAGCGTTACCATTGTTGTTGACGTTACGCACGTTAGACGTATCATTGGTAATTCCCTACTATAATTTATTTTAAACTAATTATAGTCTTTTTAATTTAGTCACGAAAGAGAAATACCATTCTCTTTCGTGACTATTAACTTCCTAACTGTATTTCAAAAGGTGAAGTTAACGTTCCATCACCATTTACAATCTGTACGCTAGATTTTAGATTTATTGATGGGCGAACCCCGAACGCGTTCGAAGGAGCGGAGTTGTACGCGTAGCCACTGTCGTACACGATACGCACGCTAGACGTACTGTATGGTGTTAAAATCCAATAAGTTGTATTATTTCCGGGTCTATCAAATTGCCCTGCCATTAATTCTCCAAATCTTAATAATCCTACTTTAGCTTCTGCTGTAGTCCCTGTTGTACTACTCATATTGATATCTGTATATTTGGCTAATTTATATGAAGCTCCACTTCCTACTGTTCCAAGATACCATGTTGTACTATCTTCTATCATGTTAGAATACTCATTATCTACGTAACTTGTTAGATATTCTCCGTTTAAGAATGTACCTATTGTATTTTCGTTTGAAAAGGTTGTATTACTTCCAAATGCACTCGTTATAAATGTTCCTGAACTTTTTAATGGTTCGGCACTGGTTATCTTAGTCAAGCCTGAAGTCTCATGACTTACTATTCTATATAGATTATTTTCATTATTTCCAAAACGTATATATTCACCGCTATATCTACTTGAAAGAAGTGTTCCTGAAAGATTAGTATCATTATCTCCGTTTAGTCTATATGGATTATCTATTGTTCCATCACCATCTACAATTTTAACGCTAGATTTTAGATTTATTGATGGGCGAACCCCGTACGCGTTCCAAGGAGTACTGCTGTTCGCACTACCAACGTTGCCCACGTCACGCACGTTAGACGTATTATATGGTGTTAAAGTCCACCAATTAAGTCCATTATTTAAATAGCCATTACGATAGGTAGTTCCTGTATAACTTGTTTGATATTCATATATATTAAGTAATCCTACTGCATCTGTTACTACTGTACCACTATCACTTGGTCTTGTTATACTTCCTAAACTAGTTGAATCCATTGTTGCATTCCAAGTTGCATCTGTTACGATAAAGTTCTCATAATCTCTCAAATTACCTAAAAAGCCATCAACACTTGTATCATTTAACCAGTCTTCCATATAACTACCTTCAAAAGCAGGATTAAAACCTGCATTATAACTAATTGCACTTATATTCCACTGGGTTACTAACTTAGTAGTCTTTGCTTCATTATTAACAGAAACCGCTCTCCATAATTTACCACTATACCAAATATAGTTATTTGGATCTTCCCCTGTTATAAAAGTATCTACTTCATCATCATAGGTACTACCACTAGAAAGATTATCTATTACAATATCTGACACTGGACCTGTAGTTATAACTTCCTCAAATAAATGACCATTACTTGGTAATGCTAAATCATTATAATCAAGCCCTACACTAACACCTAAGTTAATAGTTACCTCACTACCAGATTTATTTGATACTTTAATTATATAAGTATTACTAGAACCACTAGATCCAGCTTTCTCTAAATTTATTCCTGCTTCTACTGGTGGTGTATTTACACCATCACTTACTTTATATCCTGCGCTTACTCCTTCAGGTAAATCACCTTCATAATAAAAATTAAATCTTGCTATTCTATTATTAGGATTAGATAAAGTTACTGTAAACTCTTTAGACTCACCATTTGGTACTACTAATTTATTTCCTTCACTACCATCTACTGCTAAAAAAGAAGTTAAATTACCTGTTACTATACTTATAGCATTACTCTTCTCCTTACTTACTGTAAACATAGCATAAGAAAAGAAACCACCTATTAAGAGCAAACAAATAAGTCCTACTCCTAAAATATAAACTTTAGATATATCAGTCTTCATTAATCCTTTAATCTTATATTTCATATTTTCACCTATCCTATATAAAAATAATAACACAAATTGTGTTATTATTAAAGAATATATTTAATCAAAATAGTCAATTAACATTGCTTTCTTTACTCTTTTCAAAGTCTCATTAGCTTTCTTTTCAGCTTTAGCACTACCTTTTTTTAACATATCACAGACTAAATCTATATTATCTTCATAATATTTTCTTTTACTTCTTATAGGAGCTAATATATCTTCTATTACATTATATAAGAAGTTTTTAATCTTAACATCTCCTAAACCACCTTTTTCATAATGAGCTTTTAATTCATCTAGATTCTTATATTCAGGTAAATATTTCTTAAAATGTTCATTTGTACATAACGCTTCTAAATAGATAAACACTGTATTATTCTTAGTATCACCAGGATCTTCTACTCTTATATGATTAGGATCAGTAAACATACTCATAACTTTTTTCTTAACAGTCTTACTATCATCTTTTAAATATATACAATTACCTAAAGATTTACTCATCTTAGCTTTACCATCTGTACCTGGTAATCTTCTACAAACTTCACTATCTGGAATTATTGCTTCTGGCTCTACTAAAGTATCACCATATATATTATTAAAACTTCTTACAATCTCTCTAGCTTGTTCAATCATTGGTAATTGATCATCACCTACAGGAACAATAGTAGCATCAAAAGCTGTAATATCAGCTGTTTGACTGATAGGATAATTTAAAAAGCCAACAGGAATACTGCTACCAAAATTCTTTTGTTTAATTTCATTTTTAACAGTAGGATTTCTCTCTAA
>CALWAJ010000101.1 GCA_944373065.1 uncultured Bacilli bacterium | reverse complement strand
ACGTAGTGGTAAATCTCTATATGAATGAAGAGAATTCTGATACATCATCATATGATGAGGACAGTTCATTGGTCTTAAAACATAAGCTTCATTATCTAATTCCATTGCCGGAAACATATCATCTTTATAGTGATCCCAGTGTCCACTAGTCTTATATAAATCGACACTACCAAGTGATGGTGTCATAACATGTTTATAACCATGTTCTAACTCTTTATTAGTAATATAATCAACTAAAGTACGTCTAACAAAGAAACCATTAGGTAACCACATAGGAAGTCCCTTACCTACTAAATCAGAAAACATGAATATACCAAGCTCTTTACCTAATTTACGATGATCTCGCTCTTTCGCTTCTTCTAACATTTCTAAATGTTTATTAAGATCTTCTTCAGTCTCATAACACACACCATAAATACGTTGTAACATCTTATTTTTAGAGTCACCTTTAAAATAAGCACCACTTACTCTAAGTAGTTTAAAATGTCTTAACTCTTTAGTTGACTCTACATGTGGTCCACGACATAGGTCAGTAAAATCACCTTGAGTATAACAAGTAATAATTTCATCATCACTCATATTATTTATTAAATCTATTTTATAAGGGTCATCTTTAAATTTATCAAGAGCTTCTTCTCTAGTTAATTCATGACGAATGATTTTTTTATTGCCTTTAGCAATTTTTTTCATCTCTTTTTCTATTTTAGGTAAATCCTCATCTGTTAGAGTCTTATCTCCTAAATCAATATCATAATAGAAGCCATCTTCAATTACTGGACCTACCCAGAATTTTGCCTCAGGATATAATTTTTTAACTGCCTCTGCTAGTAAATGTGCACAAGAATGATTTAGGGGCATTAATTTCTTATCTTCTTTTATATTTATCATACTTATTTTCTCCTTCCATAACTATACATTTTATCATGTTCTTTTTCTCTATTACATTTTTCAGTAACTTCAAACTCTTCATAATCTATCTTTACAACTTCTTTATTTTTATCACTATTTTCTAAATATATTTTATATAAATCTGATCTAGCCTCAGCAAGAAGAGCTTTCACCATAAGATAATTTTCAATATCACCTCTTGCTTTATATTCTCTACCCATATCAGTCAAAGTATCAATTCTATTTTTTAAAATCAAATGTTTATCATTATTTCTCAAAATTTCTTCTTCTAAATCTTTCTCCAATAAAGGTGCAGGAACTTTATAAGGCATTATTTGATCTGCATCATCTCTAACAAAAATATATTTCTCACCATCATAATCTTGATGCATTGCTTCTTCAAAGCTAACCCTTTTTGGTAATTCTTTACCTTTTTCTATTAAATATCCCATCATACCCTTATGAGTCAAAACAAACTTAGTTGCCTTTTTAAGCCTTTTTCTATCTTTAGGTGATATTTTAATTCCTAATAATTCTTTAACCACCAATTCTTCTTCAGCCCGTCTTTGCTTTTTAGTCTTAGGCCTTCTTTCATATTCTACACCTAAAAAACACTCCATGAACTTTCTAATTTCTACAGTATCTTTTTTACTCTTTTTCATATAACCCTCCCATATATAACAAAAAGGATGATACCTCTAGGAGTGCTTACACTACACGATACCATCCTTTTTTAACTTAATTTAGATAACGGCATATACCGGAATTACTTTGCATAACTCTACTCGTTAAGGTAGTAATAAAAGAGCTTTTCTTAACTTTCACCAACCGTTAAGTCTCTCTAACTAAAAGGATTCTTTTACCGGGTCTCTAACTAATAACGTATTTACAACTATTATTTTACTACAAAATAGAAAGATGTCAAATCATTTTTATAATAAAACATATTTTCTATTAAAAAATGTATCTTGTTCGATTGATTAATTATATCATATGTGTTAATATATCTGTTAGGAATACTTAGTAATGGGTGTTTTACCTCTTTCAACCATCTTGATTTCAGGGGGTTAGAAAGGGGAAATGTTTATGAATAAGAAAGATTTTCTAATTTTATCACTGATAATAATTATTATTCTTTTAATTATTTATAGATAGTAAAATACCCTATTACAACTTTGTAATATGGGTATTTACGCAAAATATTTTTTTGAGGTAAATACCTAAAAGGCAAACTAGGTATTCCTCTCTTTTCTATAATATGTAAATTATCTTTACATATTCATATTATCATAAATAATTAATTTTAGCAAGATATTAATTGTCACAAAAAAGTATCGTTTAGTCTTTACTGCAATATAATCTTATGAAATACTTTAAATGTATTAAATGAGTGACATTTCATATAAAGATAAAAAAGGTCCACACTATTCCACAAAAGTGCATAAAAGTATAAGGGCGATACCTATGTTGGTTTTGCCCTATTTTTATTTTATATGACAGGGGGAAATATAATGAAATGATATTTTATAGATAAAAAATATATAAACTTTTTAAAAAAATTCGTCTGCAAAGTTTCAAATGTTGATTATGGAGAAAACAAAATGAAAGGATTTATTGGTGTAATTTTACAAAAAGAAAATAACACTAATTATTTTGCTCAGGTTACTTCTTATAAGAAAAAATTTGAAAAAATGGCAGACAACATTGACTTTATCAAAATATTTGATAATGACAATAAAATATTAGGTGCCTTAGATCTAAATAATATGATACCTGTTCCAGACAATTCATGTGTTGAAGTTACATTTGATAATTTAGGAGAGTTTCGTACATTTAAAAATATTGAAGAAAAAATAAAATATTGGAATTTATTAAAAAAGGAACTAAAATTTATAAATAAGAAAAAATATATAATTAATAACAATGCCAATAGGTTATATAACATAGTGAAAAGAAATCAGAATCATCCTATTTCTAAAAGATGTTGTAACTTTAAATTATTAGAAGAAAAATGTATGGAATATGAAAACTTAATACTAGCAACTAGTTAAGAAAGAGCTTTATCCCAATGTTATTAACTTAAGAAGATAGAGATTTAAAAATCTATCTTTTTTTGATAGAATAAAATAAAGAATAAAAGAG
>CALWAJ010000100.1 GCA_944373065.1 uncultured Bacilli bacterium | reverse complement strand
AAGCAAGTGTTAATAATAAAGAATACTATCTAGGAAATAATACTCTATTAAAAGATTTAAAAATAAAAGATAGTCATGAAGAAGATTATAATACTCTAATAAATAATGGTTGTAGCATTATCTATGTAATAGAAGAGGGTATTGTTATTGGTCTTATAGGTGTCAAAGATATTGTAAGAGATAATATAAAAGATGTAATTAAGAAATTTAATGATAATAATATAGAAGTAATTATGTTAACAGGAGATAATGAAGTAACTGCAAAAATAATTGCAGGAGAACTTGGTATAACTAAAGTAATATCTAATGTCTTACCAAAGAAGAAAGCAAGTACTATTAAAGACTTAGTCTCTAAAGGTAGAAAAGTAATAATGGTAGGAGATGGTATAAACGATGCTCCTGCCTTAGTAAACTCAACTATTGGTATAAGTGTTAATGATGGAACAGATGTTGCGATGGATTCAGCAAATGTCATCCTTATGAATAACGATATTTCTAATATTTTAGACCTTATTAAAATAAGTAAAAAAGCCTATCTCATAATTAAAGAGAACTTATTCTGGGCTTTCTTCTATAACTTACTTATGATACCTATCGCAATTGGGTTATTAGAAAACTATGGAATAAGTATGAGCCCTATGTTTGCAAGTATTGCCATGACAATAAGTAGTTTAACCGTAGTTATAAACTCCCTAAGACTTAGTAAAATGAAAATATAATAGACAGAAAGTATTATATATGATATAATATGTGCTATGAAAAACAAAGGGGGATTATATATGTTGGATTTTACCTATGAAAGTTTTGATGAAGAAACAAAAAAATATCTAAACAAGGCAATGGATATTTATTCTACTATAAAAGATAAGGAAATTAGAAAAAAAGTTATATTCTTAAGAACTAATAAACTATACACTTTTGTAAAGTTGGATAAAAAAATACTTTCTCTATTTATAGCAAGTTTCTATTCACCTAAACTTAGTGAAATATTAGAAGAGTATGATGATTTAAAATTAAGCGATTTATTTGATTTTATCGATACTAAAGCTGAAGATATAAAACAATTAGATATGGATAAATATAATGAATTTTATGATAAAAATATTAAATTAGACTTAATGTCTATAATTAAAGAAAAAGAAACATGTTATAATATAAAAGCATTAACAAAAGAAACTATATTTTTCTCTTTAGAGGGCGATGGAGCATCTATAATTAGCTCTGATATAATGAATTTTTTTGGACAATCATATGGTATAAAAGAAATATGGTTTTGTAATCATCCAATTTTTAAATCTATAAAAAATTATGCAAAGGAAAAGGGACTTTTACAAGAAAAAAACTATCAAAATAGCAAAATTACTTTATATAATTATAATAACTATGATAATAACTATGATAAAATAATAAAAGAAATATTAGAAAAGTATTATCCTACACCTGAAAAATCTTCAATAACAACAGAAGAGAAAATAGATTTAGAAAGTGAAGAATTATGGAATATACTAGATGATATAAAAGTAAAGTTCATTGGTCAAGAAAGAGCAGCAGAATATTTATTTTATAATATTGTTAATAATCAGAATATAGTAAATACTAATGATACTTCAGATGGAGAAAGATCGATAATTTTTCTTGATGGATCAACAGGAACAGGTAAAACTGCTATTACAAGAGAAATTACTAAAAGATTAGATATACCATTTACAGCAACTTCCGTTGTTAATTACTCTGCAACTGGATATGTTGGAGGAGATATTACAGATACATTAAAACAGTTGTACAAAAAAGCAAGTGGTGATTTGCAGAAAGCTGAAAGAGGTATAATTGTTTTAGATGAATTTGATAAAATTTCATATAATAGCCAAAATAATGGTTTAGAAATGAAAAAAGCAGTTCAACAACAACTACTTGACTTTATGGGTGGAGGTAAATATGAAATTGCTATAGGTGATAATCCATTCAACAGGAGAAAAATTGCATTTGATACATCTAAATTAACATTCATCTGTTTAGCAGCTTTAACAGATTTAAGAGATAAAAAGACTAATAATAAACCCTTAATAGGTTTTAGTGATAGAGAAGAAGTACAAGAAAATGAAAGTTATACAATTACACCAGAGGATTTAATAGATTTAGGTTTTGAAAGAGAATTAGTTGGTAGATTTAATGTTTATCTTCATACTGATGAATATTCTAAAGAGTCATTACTAAGAATTTTAAAAGAATCAACAATAAGTCCTCTTATTGGTTTTAAAAGATGGATAAATTCGCGAAATAAGAAACTAATAATAGAAGATGGAGTTTATGAAACAATTGCAGAATCTGCCTATGACCTTAATACAGGTGCAAGAAGTCTTCAAACTGTAATGAATAATATAAGAACACCTTTCTTAAAAGAAGTTTTACGTGGTAAAGAGGAAACAATTTATTTAGATGTTGATACTGTTAAAAAGATAACTGAAGAGACTGTAAAAAGAAAGGTTAGAAAATAATATGCAGTATGAATATAATGGTAATTTAAAAGAAGAAGATAGAATAAATCTAGTGGTAAATGAAATAATTACTGCCTATCCTGAAATACCTATTGATAAAGCGAAAGAGATTGCCATGCTTGAAGGTAAAATATCAACTGACTGTAATTTAGAAATGGTATTTACAAGACTATACAATATTATGTTAATAATGAGTAATGATAAGAGTATTGTGAAAAGAGTATATCTGGATTTATTTAATATCTTAAATTCTAATCAAAATGATGAAAAGATATATTACTATTATCAAGTTTTAGAAGAAATATATCATTTTTTAAACAGTGAAAGAAATTTTCCATTATTAAATGAATTTATATAAGAAGAATTGATAAATAACTTGTCAATTCTTTTTTCTATACAAAGAGTGTCTTAACAACATTCAACCAACTCTTTGTCTCATACCACCAGATAAACTCCTAGGAAACTTATCCTTAAACTCACTTAATCCATAAGTATCAAGAAGCTTTAAGACATAAGCTTTATCCTCCATACTTACTTTTCCCTTTAATTTAAGACCTAAAAGGCAGTTATCTAAAATACTAAGCCAAGGAAATAAACTATCTTTTTGAAGCATATAACCTAACTTTATATTATC
>CALWAJ010000099.1 GCA_944373065.1 uncultured Bacilli bacterium | reverse complement strand
ATTTTATATATGAATCCAAGGTAAAATAATTCGTCATTTTATTCTATTTCTAGTAGAAAGAAGTTTGTCATTCTACAGTTTTACCTTCTTTCATACTATTGTTAACACAATATTAACACAATATTTTTATACCTGCAACAAATTTTTCCAAAATTTGACATTATTATCTTAACTAATGTCTTGTCATATTCTTTTTAAAAACAGCTACGCCATCTTGATTTTCAACAGAACCATATACCCTTTTCCAAATTCTTTCCATATTACCTGTCTCTACTAATTTATAAGTAATTCTATCTATTTCTTTTTCAGGTACTAAAATACTTTCAATTTGTACTACATTTTCTAAAAATAATTCTCTTGTATTATGATATATACAATTCAAATCATTTATTATTGGTGAAGAAGCAATACGTGAGTATGTACTTTCAAATTCTCTTTTTATATCATAATTTTTAATATTAGGAATTTTTTTAGACAATGATGATACTATCAATTTAAATGATGAAAAATCTTGTAATTGCTCTTTTATTTTATAATAGTCTTCTAATGTCAAGGAAATCATTAGCTGCTCTACTTTTTCTAAATATTTTTTATATTCTTCCATATTTAGACCAATACTTCTTCTTAATTTTTCTCTTTCTAATGGAGTTAAGTTAAACGTATTTAAAATTTGATTTTCTAAAAAACGTAAGTAAGTTTCATCTTTATCTTTACAAGTCAATTTATTATAATATAGGCTTATATCTTCATTATTTTCAGTATCAAAATTAGGAAAAATATAATAATTCCAGCCTTCACAATAATTAGGATTAGGAATTTCTTCATAAGAAAATAATACAGTATGTTCTCCAAAATCTCCGCACTCATATTCAAGAGCCATAGCTATTTCTTTAGGATTTAGTTTTATTCTATCAAATGAACGATACATACAGTATATACTTTTAATATCTTTGTTATCATTAAATAACTCTTTATTGAAATATATCATATGAGTAGGACCCCACTCTTTCCAAAAATTATTATCAAAATTGATGGCTATGTTGTCTTTCTTTTTTAATGCTGGCCACATATTATCACTCCTTTTCATACATATATTATATTTATTTATTATATAATATCAAGAGGCTGAGTAGAAATGAATTTTTTTACTAGGCCCCCAAAATATTTAATAATTCTCTTCATTTATATTATGTAAACCATTTTAAATTATAAAGCTTTTTGTTTTTCTATTTTCTTACCTAGATAATTAGAGTACTCTTCTACAATATTCATACCACATTTTGATTGTAAAAGAACAGTATCAACATTATCTAAATTACCATATTTCTCTTCTATTATAGAAAACATTTCTTCTTTAATTAAACTTTTCTTATCATCATCTACTTGCCAGTTATTTACTTCTTCTACTCTAATAAGAGAATAAGCAAGTTGTATAAGTTTTATCTCATCTTTAAATATCTCATATCTAGAACTATTTTTCATATCAAAATCTAATCTATCTAATACTTTAAATATATCAGTTATATGACTATTTTCTCTATAATTTGTAGAAGATACTCCTCTATTTATATCTCTTCTATAAAAATAATTAATACTTGAAATAGTTACAACTTTAGATGCTTCCATATATTTAGTATAACTAAAAGGAATATCTTCAAATAAAGAATCTTCTACAAAATAAAAGTATTTTAAAGTATCTCTTCTAAAAATCTTATTACAAACAGTAGGACTTTCAGAGATAACAAAAGACTTATCTTGGATAGGATTAATTACCTTTTCTTTACCTCTTGCTAAAAACTCCAAATCTCTATTAGCATAACTATCATCTTTTACAAATATTATCTCAGTAGTAACAAGTTCTGGATAGTTATTGTTAACGGCAGTCTTATACATATCCTCGTACATTGTATTTCTAATATAATCATCACTATCTACAAAGCCAATATATTCTCCAGTCGCAAGCTTTAACCCTCTATTTCTAGAGACACCTTGACCTATATTTTTTTCATTATGGTAAACTTTTATATTAGGATACTTTCTTGTATAATCAAGTAAAATATTTAAACTATTATCGGTAGAGTTATCATCAATTGTAATTATTTCTATATCATCAAGAGTCTGTTTTACTAAACTATCAAGACAAGTAGAAAGATATTCTTCTTCATTATAAACAGGAACTATTATACTTATTCTAGGCAAAGTTATCACTCCTTTACAGTTATTGATATATAATACATCTAAAATTAGATATTATAAAGTAATTTATTTAGTAATATGTTATTATTATACTAGGTGAGGTGTTATGATAAGGTTTAATAATGTTAGTAAAGAATACAAAAGTAAGAAAGGACAAATTACTAAAGCCTTAACTGATATTAATATTAATTTAGGTGATAAGGGCTTAGTATTTATTATTGGTAAAAGTGGTAGTGGTAAGAGTACTTTATTAAATATTTTAGGAGGTCTTGATAGTAAGACTAGTGGCAAGATTTATATTGATAATAAAAATATAGATAGTTTTAGAGAAAAAGATTATGATAGTTATAGAAATACTTATATTGGTTTTATCTTTCAAGACTTTAATTTATTAGAGGAATATAATGTCTTTGATAATGTTATGTTATCGGCAAAACTACTAAGAAAGAAAGTTGATAAGAATGAAATACTTAATCTTTTAGATAGACTTGGTCTTAAAGGTCTAGAATATCGAAATATTAATGAACTATCAGGCGGTCAAAAACAAAGAGTTGGTATTGCTAGAGCTTTAATTAAAAATCCTAAGGTAATACTTGCAGATGAACCTACTGGTAATTTGGATAGTCACTCTAGTTTAGAAACATTTAAGTTATTAAAAGAGATTAGTAAAGAAAAACTAGTAGTTGTAGTATCACATGACTTAGAGAATGCTAATACTTTTGCTGATAAAATATTGGAACTACAAGATGGTAAAGCGATTAGAAATGATTTAACTACTGAAGAGTTAGATGACAATACTTTTTCTTTAACTAAATCAAAATTACCTTTTAAAGAGTGCCTACATTTTGCCCTTACATCACTTAAAAGTAATAAAGTTAAACTATTCTTTACTGTTATTCTAACAATGATATCACTAGTCTTTATGGGAATCTCTGTTAATACTAGTATGTTTGATAAAAATATACTTGCTACAGATACTTTAATAGAAAATAAAGAAACTTATTATGACGTTAGTTATGT
>CALWAJ010000098.1 GCA_944373065.1 uncultured Bacilli bacterium | reverse complement strand
CCACTCATTTGATAAGGATATTTATTTAGAATATGAGTTATACCTAGTTTTTTAGCCGTATCTTTAATAAGACTATCTATCTCTTTATAACCCTTATCTTGAATAGATAAAGCTAAGGCAATATTTTCATATGCAGTTAAGGTATCTAATAGATTAAAGTCTTGAAAGATAAAACCTAACTCTTCCCTTCTAAACTTATTTAAATCATTTCCTTTTAATTTAGTAATATCAACCCCATTCATATAAATATGACCTGAAGTTACTCTATCAATAGTAGAAATACAATTAAGTAAAGTAGTTTTACCACTACCAGATGAACCCATAATAGCGACAAATTCACCTTTACTTACTTCAAAAGAAATATTATTAATCGCTTTAGTTAAACCACTTCTTGAACCATAATACTTCTCAATATTATCAATCTTTAATAAATTTGACATAATTTCTCCTCCTTGTATAGAAATATACTACTATTTATGTCATTTGTCGTTTGTTTAACCTTACAGAACCTTACTTTTTTGTAAGGTTATAATCATTTCTTAATAAGTTGTTTAACTTCACCATAATTATCATTAATATACTTTGTTTCTTCTTGTTTATCTAAAACATAACCGCTTGGACTAACTATAGGTATATCATAATCATAAGCATTAAGAATTTCTTTAATTTTTTCCACTTTATTATAATAACCATCCAAATATTTTTTTGGATTATCTAAAACAAGTAAAAGTTTTTCTTTTATCTTTTCGTTTTTCTTTCCAAATACTTCTTTTAAATAGCTAGCTTCTCTTAACATATATTCATCATTCGTATTTGTCTTATAAAGTTCTATTAAATCTAAAATATTTTTTTCAGGATAATATAAGGCTTTTACCATAGTAAGAGGAACACTAGAAGTTATAACAACTTCATAACAAATCCAACTAGGTAAATTTATAATTTCAAACTTTTTTATAATTGTATCATCAAACATAAAAGCAAGATTACTTTCTATATGATACATAAAAGCAGAATCTTCACCATACGGACTTGTTATGTTTTTAGGTAACATATTATCAACTGTTAAAGCAAAATAAACATATGGATCACATCCAAAAACTTTGTTTCTATACTCTAAAGGAATTTTTTCTGCTAGCTCAACGCCTTTAAAAATATAACCTGTTTTTAAAAATAATTCTAATCGTTCATATAAACTATCTTCTTTACTATAATCTATAGGTTCTATCGCATGATATAAATAATAACGCAAATCTAGTTTATCCATTTCTATCCTCCTAAATTATAAAGTCCTTTCTTATAAATAGTAATAATAACTTTAGTATATTCATTCACCTTAGAATCAATCTCTATTTTATGTCCTAATTTTTCACACCATTCTTTACATAAATGAAGGCATATACTTACAACTTCTTGAGCTATTTTAATAATTTAATATATTATAAAAATCAATATAAAAATGGTAAAATTAAAATTTAACAATTTTATTACTTTTTATATTACCCTTTACCTCTATAAAAAACTCTAGACTTTTGTAAAGTTAAATGTTTGAAATTATCAGCAGTTGCTCTTTTATGCATTGTAACATCATCTTTTTCTAACATATCAATATCGTCTTTTTTTTGATGTATTAACATCTGTTCTTTTTTTTACAAATGCATTTCTTTTTTCATCATAAGATACTAACTTATCATTAAAAACAAATCTTTCATCTATACCTAATTTTAATTTTTCCTCCAAATCTAAAATTTCATCAAAGTTATCTACTAGTATAGCGCCATTCAAATAAGGCATTGAACCATATGCAGACATATATCCTTTAAAATCATTAATTACGTAACATCCTTCTAAAATGCAATAAGATAAAGAAAAAACTTTTTGAGGATTTATTCTTGCTCTTGTGTTGTTTAACCTTGAGCTATTAAAATAAGCACCAGTAAAATCTACAGAACTTAAATCTATACCTCTAAAATCTATCATATAAAAATCCTTTTCTAAAATTCTATCAAATGCAGTACCATATAAAAATGTACGTTTAGACAATACTTTAGAAGTAGTTGCAAAAAAATTTTTCATTGTAGAAAAATTACCTAAATATGAAAAATCAATTTTTTCTTCTTTTAGAAAATCTTCATTTAAATTAAAATACATAGTTGAAATTATCTTACCAATAAAATTTAAAAATTTAGTTCTATCTTCTTGATCAACAAAATCTTTTAATATTAAATCTGGATTTTTTCTAGTTCTGCAATAATTTTTAATAGTAAAAATATAATTAATTTCATAAAGTTCTGATAAAATATCTTTTGTATAATTGCCATCAATATCTATTATATTATTAAGAATAGATGTACATATATAGTTAAAATACCTTTTTCTAATATTACTTAAAATATTATTATTAACCCCCATTATATCGTTTTTAGATTCTTTTTCTTCTATAACAATTTCTTCTTTTATATTGTTATTAGGAACAAAGAACTTCTCTATAATATCTTTTAGGTTATAGCAATCTATATTTCCATTAAATACTATATTTTCGTTTTCTAAAAATCTCATAACACTGTTCTTTAAATAATTATTTTTCTTTAAATCATTATATTCTTCTAAATAATCATATTTATTATCTTTATAATCTTTTAGTATCTTTTTTAAAATTAAATCATAATATTTAATAATTACTTTTTCTTGAATATCTACATCATAAATATACTCAAGGATATTTTCTATATTATTGTATACTGCATCAAAAGTTTCATCTATATTAATATCTAAACTCCAACTTTCAGTTGCATCCATAAGAGATAAAAATAATGCACACCAATTTAGCTTAATAGAAAGAAAATTAAGGTTAATACTTAGCTCATATTCGCTATCAACATTAACAGTTAAATGCAACTTATCTTTAGGTATATTTAGCTCACTTTTTTTATGTTTTTCATAATTACCAATTATAGTGTCTAATTCATTATAATAGTTACTAACATCAATGCCGTATACTTTCGTTCTATCTAATACACTTTTCAAATAATTAATTTCATTAATATTTTCCATTTGAATACAAGACATATAATCACCTTCAGAAACATTTTTTATTATATATTAATACAATACGAAACAATTATCAATAGTTTTGTAAAAGCAGTAGACTAAAGTTTTTTAGGCTAAGTGTGACTATTCAGCGAAAATGTTACACTTTTAATGCTAAATATTCAGGAAAAATGTTACACCTAAGGAATTGATATT
>CALWAJ010000097.1 GCA_944373065.1 uncultured Bacilli bacterium | reverse complement strand
TATATCCTGGTAATTTAAAAATAAAATCAGATACTTTTTTTCTTTCTAAAGCATTTTCTATTTTATATTCTACATTTTGTTCCTTAAAGTTTTTTATAATAAAATCTTTATCAAGACCAGTTAATTTAGATATCATATCACCTAAATATAAAAGGCATTTCCCCATAATAGATTTAAAGACAGAGTCAAGTGTTCCTTCATAGACAAAGTTATTAGATATCATATATTCTCTAATCTTTTCATTACTAACACCCTTAGGGATATTTTTTATTCGTTTTTTTATCATAATACCTCCTTGCAAGTGTTATAACATAGTCTAAAAATGATTGCAAAAAGGCAATTTTTAAAATTCAAAGAAAATAGACTCTCAATTTAATATTTTCTCTAGGGGAATTTTAAATATTGATATCAAAAAATCGCTCAATTTACAAAATTAATACTTTTTTAAAAAATTTTCATCTCCTCCTTACTTCCATCTATTAATAAAGTCTCCCATCTATCTATAAAGTATCATAATAGATAATTCGTGTCAAGATGAAAAAAGCAACTAATTTGTTGCTCATTCTCCAATTATTGTTCCCATTACACACGTTAGACGCACTATTGGTAATCCCCTACTATAATTTATTTAAACTAATTATAGCCATTATTAATTCAGTCAGGAAGAAGAAAATACATTTCCTTCCTGACAATTAGCCTCCTAGCTGGATTTCAAATGGTGAATTTAAGGTTCCATCACCATTTACAATTTGCACGTTAGATTTTAGATTTACAGAAGGCCGCACGCCATTCGAAGTACTCGATGGCGAATTGTAGAACGCGCTACCATTGCTGCTGAGATACCGACCGCTTGACGAAGAATATGGTGTTAAAGTCCAATAGTATGTATTGTTACCATATCTATCAAATTGACCGGACATTAATTCTCCAAATCTCAATAATCCTACTTTAGCTTCTGCTACATTTGAGGTTATTGCAGTTCCAATTGCATCTGTGTATTTTGCATTCTTATATGAATAGGAACTTCCACTTCCTACTGTTCCTAAATACCATGTAGCACTATCTTCTATCATATCAATATATGTACTATCTACATAATTTGTTAGATATTCTCCATTTAAAAATGAACCTACTGTATTACTACTTGAAAATGTTGTATTACTTCCAAAATTCATTGTTATAAATGTTCCTGTACTTTTTAATGGTTCGGCACTTGTTATCTTTGTTCCTGTACCATTTTCGTGGCTTACTATTCTGTATAGATTATTTTCATCATTTCCAAATTTTATATATTCTCCACTGTATCTACTTGACAACACAGTTCCTGAAAGATTAGTATCATTATCTCCGTTTAAGCGATAAGGATTATCTATTGTTCCATCTCCACTCACGATACGAACGCTAGATTTTAGATTTACAGATGGCCGAACGCCGTTCGCATAGGACGGGCTATAGAAGTACGCGCTGCCATAGTAGGTCACGCTCCACACGCCAGACGTACTATATGGTGTTAAGGTCCACCAATAAAGTCCATTATTCAAATAGCCAGTTGAACTGCTTGCTCCTCTATAACTTGTTACATACTCATAATAATTTAGTAAACCTACTGCATCAGTTACTATTGTCGTTTCTGCTGGCTTACTTGATGAGGTAGTCAAAGTAGCATTCCATTTAGCATCTGTTACAATAAAATTCTCATAATCCCTTAAATTACCTAAGAAGCCATCAATACTTGTATCATTTAGCCACTCTTCCATATAACTTCCTGCAAAGTCTGTACTACCACTTGAATAATTAATTGCACTTATATTCCACTGTGTTACTAACTTAGTTGTCTTTGCTTCATTATTTACACTCACCGCTCTCCATAACTTTCCACTATACCAGATATAATTATTAGGATCTGTTCCTGTTATAAAAGTATCTGTTCCATCATCATAAGTATCCCCATTATCTCCTACGTTTGCTAATACTACTTCACTTACTGGGTCACCTTGGGTGTTAACTCCATTAACTACTATCTTTCCATGATAATGTTTATTTAAAACATCATTTCCTACTCCTTCTCTTATCCATACATATAGAGTATAGGTAACACTTCCTCCTGCTTCAAGAGAACCTGTTGCTATCTTATAGTTAGAGTCAGCTATTGATGATAGATTAGCGGGTGTTGCTGTATCTAATTTATATCTTATATAATCTTTATTAAGTTGATTATTAGAACAATTATCTTGATTAATCATATCTTGATCATCTTGTATAAATACTTCATAATCTGCTGCTAAACTTCCTGTATTTTTTATTGTAAATACATATGGTTTTAATTTTAATCCTTCTTCATCAGACATAGGGTATTGTCCTGATAGGTTGATATTATTACTACTATCTTCTCCAAAGTCTATATTTAATGTTCCTACTTTTATAACATTATAATCAGCTGACTTTGATACTGATGTAAAGACAGCATAGGCGCTACCTAGAGATATTATAGTTACACCTAATATTGAAAATAATGTTAATAATAATTGTCTTTTAGCCATTTTAGTTAGTGCTACTTCTTTGAAGTTATATTCTTCTATCTTTTCTTTAGTAATTTTTTTTCTATTATTAAATCTCTTCATTATAATCAACACCCTATCTTTATGTATAGTATAACAAATATTAGAAGAGTAATCTAGTACTTTTTGTATTTTTTTATTTGCAGTTTCTACGCATTAAAATAAAAAGATAGGCTTTATCAGCCTACCCGATAAGTTTATATTACTTATTTATTAGTATAACTTCCGCTAACTTGATTTAATCCGTTTTGTACTAAACGTCTAGTGATTTCACCACCAACTGAACCGTTAGCACGGCTAGTAGCATCTGGTCCTAAATTAACACCAAATTCATTAGCTATTTCATATTTCATTTTATCAATAGCTTGTTTAGCACCAGGAACTCTCATCTTCATTGAACCAGTGTTCATTTTGTTGTTCATTTGTTTCACCTCCTACACTAGTAGAATGTGAAGTTTTTTAATTTTCATACATTTTTTTTACTGGTAATTTTTACCTATAAAATATTTTCATATTTTTTTTCATTCTTATAGATAAAAGTATTATCTACTGTCTCTTTTAAAATCTCTTCATAGTTAACTTTTTCCTCTTCTTTTAGAGTCTCATCTAAACTCGGATTAATTATAGGATGTTTTGGTACAAAGACTGTACAACAATCTTCATAAGGCAAGATACTTGTATTATATGTATC
>CALWAJ010000096.1 GCA_944373065.1 uncultured Bacilli bacterium | reverse complement strand
ATTACTACATCCTTTCTTATTCTGTAGTAATAATTATATCAGATTTTCTTTGCGAAGAAATTTACTCTTTTTTGCTGCCTAAATAAAAAATAGTTGCAATCCCTATTAATATTTCGTATAATAATACTAGATTTTCTAAATGTGGTTGTAGTAGTAAAAAAGTATATTTTTAAAAGAGAGTTTGTGGTTGGTGGAAACAAATAAAATAACTTTTTGAACTTGATAACCTTAAACATTTACGGATAAGTCCGATATAACGTTTTAAAGTGCATAGATTTCTATGAAATAAGGTGGTACCACGGATATTTTCGTCCTTATTAATAGAAATCTATTTTTATTTGGAGGTGCTTTTTATGTTAGAAGAATTAATATTATTTATTATGACTTTTCTCTTAGTATTTATAGTTTATGAAATATTTATAGTTAGAAAATCTAAAAAAGATAAGAGAAGAAAGAAACCTATAGAAGTTAATTACCTGATTAATAAATACAATCTAGATATTGACAAACTTAATTATAAAAAACTATTAAATATAATAAGTTTAGTCAGTGCCTTTGATATATCCCTGGTAGTAACAATTGTCTCATTATTAGATAATTTCTATATGCAATTAATGGTAGGATTTGTTTTAATAATGGCTTTAATACTTGTTAGTTATGATATTGTAGGTAGAATATATAAAAAGAAAGGATGTTTAAAGAATGGAAAAAATTAATAAAATAGAAAAGAAATGGCAAGATTATTGGTTAAATAATAAATGTTTTAAAGCTGTAACTGGAGATAAGAATAAGAAACCTTATTATATTTTAGTAGAGTTTCCTTACCCTTCAGGAGCAGGACTACATGTAGGACATGTTAGAAGTTATACTGCTCAAGATGTTTTAGCAAGAGTAAAACGTATGCAAGGATATAATGTTTTATTCCCTATGGGATGGGATGCTTTTGGAGCACCTGCTGAACAATATGCTATTAAGAATCATATTCATCCAAAAGATGCCGTTAAAGAAAATATTAAAACCTTTAAAGGACAAATGATGTCTCTAGGATTTTCATTTGACTGGGATAGAGAATTCTCTACAACTGACCCTGAATACTATAAATGGACACAATGGCAGTTCTTACAATTTTACAAACATGGTATGGCTTATAAAGCCAAGAAAGATGTAAACTGGTGTCCAACATGTAAAAGTGTTTTGTCAAACGAAGATGCAGCAGGTGGTGTTTGTGAGAGATGTGGTAGCAAAGTTGTTCAAAAAGAAAAAGAGCAATGGATGTTAAGAATGAGTGATTATGCCGAAGACTTACTAAAAGGACTAGATGATACTAACTTCGCAGACCGTGTAAAATTAGGACAAATAAACTGGATAGGTAAGTCAACTGGTGCAGAGATAGATTTTACTATAGAAGAGACTAATGATAAATTAACTGTCTATACAACTAGATGTGATACTTTGTTTGGAGTTACTTTCATGGTAATTGCCCCAGAGCATCCTATTATTGAAAAATTAAAAGATATAATTACTAATATGGATGAAGTAAAAAAGTATCAAGAGTATGCTAAAACTAAAAGTGCTTTTGAAAGAACAGAAGTAAATAAAGATAAAACTGGTGTAAAACTAGAAGGTATAACTGTAAAGAACCCTGTAAGTGGTAAAAATGTTGACGTCTATATCTCTGACTATGTCATGATGGATTATGGAACAGGTGCTATTATGGCAGTTCCTGCTCATGACCAAAGAGACTATGACTTTGCTAAGAAATATAATATTCCAATTATCGAAGTAATCGAAGGAGGAGATATTTCTAAAGAAGCTTATACAGGCGATGGTAAAATGGTTAACTCAGACTTCTTAAATGGTTATACCAATAAAAAAGACTCTATTAAAAGAATGTTAGAGTACTTAAAAGAACATAATTTAGGTAGAGAAAAAACAAATTATCGCCTACAAGACTGGATTTTCTCAAGACAAAGATTCTGGGGAGAACCAATACCAATGATATATTGTGAAAAATGTGGATGGCAACCAATGGACGAGAAAGATTTACCTTTATTACTTCCAGATGTTGCTGAGTATGAACCAACCGATACAGGAGAGTCTCCTCTTGCTAAAATAACAGACTGGGTTAATACAACTTGTCCATGTTGTGGCGGCCCTGCAAAACGTGAGACTGATACAATGCCTAACTGGGCTGGTTCTAGTTGGTATTTCTTAAGATTTATGGATGCCCATAACGATAAAGAGTTTGCATCAATGGATGCTATGAAATACTGGAAGCGAGTAGATTGGTATAATGGTGGAATGGAACATACAGCAAGACATTTACTATATGCAAGATTCTGGGTTCAATTCCTATATAATATTGGCCTAGTTCCATCAAAAGAAATGATTTATACAAGAGTAAGTCATGGTATGGTTTTAGGACCAGATAATCAGAAAATGAGTAAGAGTAAAGGTAATGTTATAAATCCAGATGATATTGTAAAAGAATATGGTGCTGATACACTTAGAACTTATGAAATGTTTATGGGTGACTATACTCAAGATGTTCCATGGAGTACAGACTCCCTAAGAGGATGTAAGAGATTCTTAGATAAAGTAGAACGTCTAAAATCTAAAGTTAACGATAAAACTGGCTTTACAGATTCCTTAGCCGTTTTACAAAATAAGACAATAAAAGACATTGATTCATCACTTTCTAGGATGAGTTATAACACTTATATATCTTCATTAATGATTTTAACTAATGCCTATGATGATTTAGATAGCATTACTAAAGAAGATTATCATTTACTATTAACCTTATTAAATCCAGTTGCACCACATATCACCGAAGAGTTAAATGAATCTTTAGGATATGAACCATTATGTTATGAAAAATGGCCTACTTATGATGAATCTAAACTTGTAGAAAAAGAAAAAGAAATAGCAGTCCAAGTAAATGGTAAAGTACGTGCTACTATAACTATAAATGTTGATGATAGTGAAGACAAAGTTAAAGAAAAAGCCTTAGAGCAAGACAATGTAAAAAGATTCACTGAAGGTAAAGAAATAGTTAAGGTTATTGTTATTAAAGGTAAAATAGTAAATATAGTTGTAAAATAGTTTTAAACAAGCAAAGGTGGTGTTTATAATTCTCTTTATAATTTTCCACAATTTTTGTGGAAAATTACAAAAACTACTTGACAAACAGAATAAAATATATATAATACTATACCAAGTGAGGAGATATAAGCATTTATGTGAGCTATCTCGGGTTTAAAAGCCTAC
>CALWAJ010000095.1 GCA_944373065.1 uncultured Bacilli bacterium | reverse complement strand
AAAAATTGCCTAGTTCGCTATTTGAAACAATATGTGGTATGCTAAATAGAAATGGAGGACATATCTTTTTAGGAGTGGATGATGATGGAAAGGTAATAGGTATATATAAAACTTATATTGCAAGCATGAAGAAAGACTTTGCAAATCTTTGTAATAATTCGGAAAAGATATTTCCTACAGTTCATTTAGAAATAAAAGAATATAGTATTGATGACAAAATTATTCTTTATATCTATGTATATGAAAGTTCAGATGTTCATAAGTCAGTTGGTAAAATCTATGATAGAAATGAAGATGGAGATTATGATATTACTAATAACACTACTTTAGTTTCTAATCTATACATAAGAAAGAGTAGTACCTATATTGAAAATAAAATTTTTCCATATGCTACCTCAGATGATTTAAGAAAAGATTTAATAGAAAAGGCAAGACAAATGGCAGTAAATAGAACTGCTAATCACCCGTGGGCTTCTATGAATGATATGGAACTATTAAGAAGTGCTTCTCTATATGAAAAAGATTTACAAACAGGTAAAGAAGGAATAAATCTAGCCGGGATTTTATTATTTGGTAAAGATGAAGTAATAGCATCAGCTTTATCATATTATAGAACTGATGCTATATTAAGAGTAGAAGATATAGATAGATATGATGATAGGGATGATATAAAGACCAATTTAATAGAAAGCTATGAAAGATTAGTAAATTTTATTGCCAAACATTTAAATGATAAATTTTATCTAGAAAATAATCAAAGAATAAATGTAAGAGATATCATAGCAAGAGAATTATGTGTTAATCTATTAATACACAGAGAATACTCTAATCCTTTACCTGCAAGATTAATTATTACAAAAGATGCCATAATTACAGAAAATGCTAATAAGCCTAAAAACATTGGTTATATAGATTTGAATAATTATACACCTTATCCTAAAAATCCAAAATTAGCTAATTTCTTTAAAGAAATAGGTTTAGCAGATGAATTAGGATCAGGTATAAAGAAAATAACTAAATATAATAAAATATATACTGGAGGGATTCCTAGTTTTAAAGATGATGATGTCTTTAAAGTAATAGTACCTTTAGAAGCAAATAAAGTATCAAAAGAACAAGAACATAATTTACATTTAGATGAAACAAAAGAAAAACTATATAATTTTATTAAAGAAAATGGTATTGTTACTAGAAAAGAGATAGATAATTATATTTCATCTATGATAAATGCCAAAAATAATAAAGACTTAAATAATAAAATAAGATATATGTTAACTTATTTAAGAAAGAATAATTTAATAGAAAATATAGGAACAGACAAAAAACCTCAATGGGTAATAAAATAAAAACTGCAGTAAAACTGCAGTAAAACTGCAGTAAAACTGCAGTAAAATTTTGAAAAAACAAGCTATTGATAAGATGAAATATGAAATAGCTAATGAATTTGGTGTTAATTTAGGACCAGATGCTACTAGTCGTGCTAACGGTTCAGTTGGTGGTGAAATCACTAGACGTTTAGTACAAAACGGATTAAATCAAGTTAGCGGAAGTTATACTAATAAATAAGTAATATAAACTTATCGGGTAGGCTGATAAAGCCTATCTTTTTATTTTAATGCGTAGAAACTGCAAATAAAAAAATACAAAAAGTACTAGATTACTCTTCTAATATTTGTTATACTATACATAAAGATAGGGTGTTGATTATAATGAAGAGATTTAATAATAGAAAAAAAATTACTAAAGAAAAGATAGAAGAATATAACTTCAAAGAAGTAGCACTAACTAAAATGGCTAAAAGACAATTATTATTAACATTATTTTCAATATTAGGTGTAACTATAATATCTCTAGGTAGCGCCTATGCTGTCTTTACATCAGTATCAAAGTCAGCTGATTATAATGTTATAAAAGTAGGAACATTAAATATAGACTTTGGAGAAGATAGTAGTAATAATATCAACCTATCAGGACAATACCCTATGTCTGATGAAGAAGGATTAAAATTAAAACCATATGTATTTACAATAAAAAATACAGGAAGTTTAGCAGCAGATTATGAAGTATTTATACAAGATGATCAAGATATGATTAATCAAGATAATTGTTCTAATAATCAACTTAATAAAGATTATATAAGATATAAATTAGATACAGCAACACCCGCTAATCTATCATCAATAGCTGACTCTAACTATAAGATAGCAACAGGTTCTCTTGAAGCAGGAGGAAGTGTTACCTATACTCTATATGTATGGATAAGAGAAGGAGTAGGAAATGATGTTTTAAATAAACATTATCATGGAAAGATAGTAGTTAATGGAGTTAACACCCAAGGTGACCCAGTAAGTGAAGTAGTATTAGCAAACGTAGGAGATAATGGGGATACTTATGATGATGGAACAGATACTTTTATAACAGGAACAGATCCTAATAATTATATCTGGTATAGTGGAAAGTTATGGAGAGCGGTGAGTGTAAATAATGAAGCAAAGACAACTAAGTTAGTAACACAGTGGAATATAAGTGCAATTAATTATTCAAGTGGTAGTACAGACTTTGCAGGAAGTTATATGGAAGAGTGGCTAAATGATACAAGTATTGATGGCTTCTTAGGTAATTTAAGGGATTATGAGAATTTTATTGTAACAGATGCTAAATGGAATGCTACTTTGACTACCTCATCAAGTAAGCCAGCAGAAACGACAATAGTAACTGATGCAGTAGGTTTACTAAATTATTATGAGTATGTAACAAGTTATAGAGGAGCAAGCAGTTCAACTGGCTATTTGAATAATGGACTTTATTGGTGGACCTTAACACCATATAGTACGTCTTACGTGTGGTTCGTGTACAGCGATGGCTACGCGGACCTCGATAGCCCGTCCTTTGCGTACGGCGTTCGGCCATCTGTAAATCTAAAATCTAGCGTTCGTATCGTGAGTGGGGATGGAACAATAGATAATCCTTATCGCTTAAACGGAGATAATGATACTAATCTTTCAGGAACATTGTTGTCAAGTAGGTATAGTGGAGAATATATAAGATTTGGAAATGAGGAAAATAATCTATATAGAATAGTAAGTCATGAAAATGGTAGTGGTACAAAAATAGTAAGTGCCGAACCGTTAAAGAGTTCTGGAACTTTTATAACAAGTGCCTTTGGAAGTAATACAACATTTTCAAGTACAAATACAATAGGGGCATTCCTGAACGGAGACTATTTAACAAATTACGTTGATAGTACATATAGTGATATGATAGAAGATAGTACCACTTGGT
>CALWAJ010000094.1 GCA_944373065.1 uncultured Bacilli bacterium | reverse complement strand
GCAACACTTTTTATTTGAACGTTTAACTGCAACTATTAATATTTTTTAGGTTGCATTTACTTTTTCAATTTAGTATTGTAAAAAAATTGTTCTTTCTGCATATGTTAAGTGTTTATATTTTTTCTCTTTTCTGTTATAATTTAAAAGACACATATTTTTACCTCCAATGTTTGTTTAGTCACTTACATTGTATCATAGGTAACTCTATGTGTCTTTTTTTATATCATTACCGGACACTTAATTTTTCAATTTGTAATTGTAAAATAAATAAAACTGTGTTATTGTATATATAAATTTGAAAGAGGTTGTATTATGTTAGACAACAAATTATTTATTTCTTATGATTTTCCTGCTCCTTTAAAATATGATGAAGTAATTGACTATATAAAAAAGGCTCATAATGGTGATTTAGAAACTAGAGAGATGGTAATTAAACACAATATGAGACTGGTTTTAAATATTGTGTTAAAGAAGTTTAATAATACACCATATGATAGTGAAGAACTTGTAGCGGTTGGCATATTAGGGCTAATAAAGAGTGTTGATACTTTTGATATCGAAAAAAATATAAAATTTTCTACTTATGCTGGTAAATGTATTAATAATGAGATTGGTATGTTTATAAAAAAAGAAAAAAAACATTTATACAAGGAAAGTTTAAATTGTTGTTTAAAAAGTGATAGTGAAGAAAATGAACTACTCCTAGAAGATATTCTAGTTGATGAAACTGTTGATTTTGTTAGTGACTTTGAAAAAGATTGTACTAATAAAATAGTTAGGGAACTAGTAAATAAATTGCCTGATAGAGATAGAGAGATTGTATCACTTTATTTTGGTTTTACTGGTGATAAAAGATATACTCAAAATGAAATTGCAAAAAAAATTAATATATCATCTCAAAGTTATGTGGGTAGATTAATTAAAAAAAATTTAAAGAAAATTAAAGAAGAACTAATTCAATTGGGAATTGTAGATGAAACTAGTGAAAAAGAAGTTAGAAAAATGGAGGAAAAAATAATGCCAAGAAAAATAAAAAAATATATACGAACACTTTAATAAATATAGTAAAGAGGAAATTAATGAGGTTATTTCAAGACTTTCAGATTATGAAAAAGAATTATTATATTATAGATATAGAAATGATTTAGAAAACCCTATTAAAAATAAGGATTTTGATAAAAACAAATCAAAGAGATTTCACGGTTGGTTTATACCAAAAATGAGAAGTATGTTAGCAAGTTTAAATAATAAAGAAAATGTTCAAGATGCAGAAGATGAGATGTCTTTAGAACTTAGTGATAATACCACTGATGAAAAATCACAGCCTTTATTAATAAAAGATGATTTAACTAAAGATGATTACATAAAAACATTAGATATTATGAAAAGTTTAAAGTTTGGTGATATGCTTAATATTTTATCAGTTAAAGATGCTATTATTATTTGTTTAAGACTAGGTTATGTCGATAATAAATATTCTTCTACAAAATCAATTGCAGATTTTTTAGGTGTCGAAGAAGAAGAAGTTATTGAAACTACTAAAAAAGTATTATTATATAAAGAGAATATTAATAACTTTATTGATAAAGCAGTCGAAGTAACTGCAGGGTATCAATATCTAAAAAAGGAGATAGTAAAATGTAAAATAACTATCTCTTTTTTTATTACTTGATCGCTTTTCCTTACAATATTTATTGCAAGTCTTATTAGAGAGTGATACAATTCTTTAAACAGAGGTGAGTTTATGAATCGATATAAACAAAGTGAAATTAAGAAGATTGCAACTATTCTTAAAAATGATGGGGTTATTAGTGTTCCTACTGATACTGTTTATGGAATATGTGCTAGAATTAATTCTAGTAAGGCTTATTTTAAGTTAGTTAGTGTTAAAAATCGTCCTTCTACTAAGTCTTTTCCTGTTCTTTGTAAAGATTTAGAACAAATTGAAAGTATTGCTATTGTTGATGATAAGGCTCTTAAGTTAATTAAAGCTTTTATGCCTGGTCCTCTTACTCTAGTTTTAAATAAAAGACCTGAGGCATTTTCATATATTAATAATGCGGGTGCAAGAGAAACAGATGAGGTTGCGGTTAGAATGATTCCATCTAAATTCTTAAATGAATTAATAGATAAAGTTGGAAGTCCTTTATTTTTAACGAGTGCTAATAAATCGGGGATGGATGTATGTAGAAGTTTAGATGAAATAGAAGAAGAATGCCCTACTCTTGATGGTATGGTTATTGGTGATGTTTCTTTTGGAGAAGCTAGTACGATAGTTGACCTTACTCTTGATGATATAAAGATTCAAAGAAAAGGTCCTATTAGTGAAGATGCGATTATGAAAGTTCTTAAAAGATAAAATTTATTAAGTATTAAATCACTTCTTTTTTTAATATAGATTAATGAGGAGTGATTTTTTATGTGTTCTTATAATGTTATATGTGAATATGATAAATCTATTAGTGATGATGAGTTAAAGAAATTAATTAATGATAAATTATATAGAATTATTATTAATCTTGAGATGAGTTTAGAATGAAAGAGGTCTTTAGGGTAGCGATTTATTTAAGGCTTTCTATTGAAGATAAAGATAAGTTAAATAGATTAGACGATAGTGAATCTATTAAAAATCAAAGACATATGTTAATGGAGGTTGTTAATAATAACCCTAGTTATAATTTAGTTAGTGAGTACTGTGATGAAGATTTATCTGGAGCAGGTACTTATAGACCAGAGTTTGAAAGATTAATTAATGACTGTGAAAATGGTAAGATTGATATTGTTTTGTGTAAGAGTCAATCTAGATTTTCAAGGGATATGGAGATTGTAGAGAGATATATTAATAATAAGTTTAAAGAGTGGAATGTTAGATTTATTAGTTTATCTGATAATGCTGATACAGAAAATCCTGGTAATAAGAAATCTAGACAGATTAATGGTCTTGTTAATGAGTGGTATTTAGAGGATGTTTCTAATAATATTAGAAGCGCTTTTAATTCTAAGATGAAACAAGGTGAGTTTATCTCCCCTTTCGCTCCTTTTGGTTATTTAGTAGATAGTTCTAATAATAATAAATTAGTTGTTGATAAAGTAGCTTGTTTAGTAGTTAAAGATATCTTTAATTTATATTTAAAGGGCTATGGCTACTCTGCTATTGCCAAATATTTAAACGATAAAAATATCCCTAGTCCATCACTTCATAAATATAGACAAGGTATAAAGTTAAATGTTGTTAGTAATAAAGCTCGTGAAGAGATTAAATGGAATAGTAATGCTATTAAGACAATACTTAAAAATGA
>CALWAJ010000093.1 GCA_944373065.1 uncultured Bacilli bacterium | reverse complement strand
CAAGTGACATATTATATATTAACTTTAGGACATTTTCAAAAGTTAACACTTAAGACATTATCATAAGTTAATCATATAAATATTTTGCAATAATAATTTGTATTGACAATGTTACTTATTAAAGTATAATATAATGTACTTAGGAGATGGGTTATGAAAAAAGAAATTGATATAAAAGAATATTTTGCTTTAGAAAATAAGATTGATAGTTTAACTAAGAAAGAAGAATTTATTGATATTCATAGATACTTAATAGATAAAACATGTGATTGTGATTACTTAGATATTAAAGACTGTGGATTTCAGTTTATTAGAGCTTTACTTAATCGTGATTCTGGAATAACTTATGTATATGAATATAAAGATGGAGCGAAAGAGTTTATTGAATCAAAATATTTATCTGATTATTTTAAAAGTTATTTTGATTTTGATAGTAATAAAGATATTAGTGATATGAACAAGATAGAAATAAAACCTTTATATGATTCTTTAAATGATGAAGATAAACGGGTATTTAAAGCTTATTTATATAAGTTAAATAGTGATAATATCAATGATTTTATTAAGAAAAACATTGATTCCAAAACTTTAGCTTCAGATATTTTATCTAGTAGTGGTCTTAGTTCTTTAGCAAGTACTTATGTAGGTAGAGGTGTTAATTATGGTGATTTAAATGATTTTAATTTGAATGCTATATTTAATAAATTGTTTGCTATAGATAAAAATTATGCTTTTAATTATGTAGATATGGTTTTAAATATGGAAACTCTTGGAGCGACTGAATTTATAAATGCTTTTAAAAGTTTAGCTAGTAATGGTTTTATTTATGATGAAGAACATATTAATAGTAGTAAAGTTTCATTAGATGGTCTTTATGGTGATTTAAGAGATATAGTTGCTACTTCAGTATTACATTATTCTTTAGATCAGGATTATGATTATCAAAAGTTTGCTACAGAACAGATGAAGTTACAATTTATATTAAAAAATAAAGAAGTTTGTGAATTTGTTGATAAGAAAGATGAGAAAGTAAGAGTATTAAAGTAGTTTTAAGGAGAGTTTTAGCATGGGCATAAAAGAATTTAAAATACAATTTGAAAACTTGGGATATACATTTCAAAGCCCAGAAGTTTTAGAAGATGTATATTTATTTTATAAGTACTATGATAATAAAGCGAATAAAGGAGTGGCTTCTATTTTGCTAGAAGGTGATCCGGGTAGTGGTAAAACCTTTTTATCTGAAATATTTAGTGCTTTTTTAGGGCAAGATACAGAATATATATACCCAATGCGTTGAAGAAACTAATAGTGATAGATTGATTGCTACTTACAATGTTTCTGCTATTGTAAAAGGTGAAGTTGATAAAGCTTTGGCAGCTGGTATTTTAACTAGGACTATAGCATTGGCAAATGAAGGTAAAAAAATAGTTTTAACAGGATATGAGCTTGATAAAGCAAGGGAAGTCTTAGATTCTTATTTTCTAGCTTTTTTACAAAGTGGAAAAATTGAAACCTCAGATAATGAGATATTAGCTTTAACAGAAGAAGGAAGAAAAAATCTTTTTGTTATCTTTGCTAAAAATAATGAGAGGGAATTGTCTGATCCTCTTTTAAGAAGATGTTCTGTTATAAAATTGTCACCAATGCCACCTGTTATAGTGTATAAGACTTTATTAAGAAAATTAGAAAATGTAGTTTATGATTCTAAATTTTTAAGATTTATTTGTAAAGTTTATGAAGTTATTTATAATGAACAGATGACAAGTAATGAAGAACTATTATCGAGACTGCCAGCTTTGCAAGAGTTAATAACAGCAATTACTGGAGATTATGAATTATATGAAAATGGTATAAGTAATACAAGAAGAATTAAAAGTTTGATATTTCAGAACTTGATGCTGATATAAGACTAACTGTTGAGAATGCTCCTTATAAAACTATTGTAGCGACTGATAATAATTATAGATATCTAGAAAAATATTGAGGCTAAAAGTTTAGTAAAAAGATTGCAATAAGATATATGAAAAGAAAAGAAACTAGAATTAATAAAATGTGATAAATAAGAAAAAAGTCCTATCAAAAATATGATTAGTGAAAAATAAAAGTATTGTATTTATAATGTTGGATTAATTTTTTATGTAAAGGAGAATATTTATGTTTGTTGATGAAATACAAGAAATAAAATTTTTATATAGTCAAATAGGAGAATTAATTTTATATAGATTACATTGTCAAGATAGCTCGGACTATATTAAAATTAAAGATAACTTTAATATAGTTTTAGATAATTTAGTGGCTCTTTCAAATACCTTAGACATTAAAAATGGAACTGAGTTAATAACATTATGTTTTTTTTTAATTCACAACGGATTTTTATCTGAAAAAGTTAATGATTATGAATATTGTTCTATAAAAACAGATATTATTAGTCATAAAGATGATGAAATACTAATGTGTGCAGCTAATATATTTAGTGGGTCTGGTTGTTGTAGGAATACTGCAACTTTTGCTAAATCAATGTTAGATAAATTTAATATTATAAACAATTTGGTAGAAACAAATTCAACAGTAAATATTTTAGAAAAAGAAAAACTATTATATTTTAATAATAAACATAATAAAAGGAAAAATAATGCAGATCATCTAATAAATTATATAAATGATGATAATATTGAATATATTGTAGATATTACAGCCCCTAAAATGTTGTTTTATAATGCTTATAATCAATTTGCATATCCTTTTTTTGCTGATTTATCGGGAGATAAAACTTTAGCATATCCATTATTTAATTATGGTTATTTCTATAAAGAAATGAACTATGACCAAATTAGGACATTAACATTAGAGGAACAATCAGAAATTTCTTATAGAGTAGATAAAGCTGTAGAGTTGTTTATTAAAAATAGAGATTTATTTGTTGACTTTTACTTTCAAAATGAAAGATACTATCATAAAATAAATTCATCTTATAATAGGATATGTGAAAAAGAAAAAAGACTTGGATTGAGATTAATGTGATGTTCTCAAATGAAAGTTTTATTAAAAATATTACAGATATGTAAGAAATTTTACTCATATTATATACTTAGGCTATAAAAAAGTTGCTTATAATATGCTAGGCACTGGCGGATAATATCCATTGACTTTCAGTCACATAAATTCTTTGAGGACTAGCCTTTGTAAATAAAAAGTAGTAAGATAAAACAGAGGTGAGAAAGATGCAAAAAGGAGCCCACACACAGTATGATGTGCAAATACATGTAGTATGGATAACAAAATATAGAAAGAAAATATTAACATACAAAATTGCGTATAGATTAAAAGAG
>CALWAJ010000092.1 GCA_944373065.1 uncultured Bacilli bacterium | reverse complement strand
TTCGCATTATAGGACAAAATAAATTATGAGACAAAAAGATAATAATTGTTGAAATTACTATCTTTTTTTGTATTTTTTGTCTGATAATATATAATATTCTCTTGAAAAGTTTGATTCAGCTTTTCAAAGGGAGAGGATGTGATAGAAATGAATCAAAAAATAAGAAAATTAATGTATCATAGTGAGGAGGTGTTAATGAACAATAATTTTTCTTTGGACAAAGTAAGTAAATTAAAAAAGCATTGGAAACAATTTAAAGTTTATTGTGAAGAAAATGATATATTGAGTTTTACCAATCAAACAATATATTCTTTTCTACTTGAAAAATATAACATTAATTTTAATGAACAAAATACATTATCAAAAGAAGAAAATAAAATCGTAGAATCTATGAAAGCACTTATTAATATAGATGATTTTGTTATGAATTATTTAAGTTCTATTAAAGTTAATAGAGGAATAATTTTATCGAATTATTATAGTGGCTTATTAGACAATTACTTAAGTTATTGTAAAGACGTTTTAAATAATAAGGAGACTACTATTAAAGACAAACAAGTATTAATAAAAAACTTCTTTTATTATTTAGAAAATAAAAATGTAACAAATATTGAAAATATGGATAAAGATGTCATTAACAAGTATCTTGAAGATAATACTGAGCCATTATCAAGAAGAATTAGTATTTGTTGGAGCTTAAGATGCTTATTCAATTATTTATTTACAGAAGAATTAGTACAAATTAATTATGAATATCTTATACCAGTTGTTAACAGAAATACTAAAAGTAGTTTACCAACTGTTTTTGAAAAAGAAGACGTAGAAAAAATATTAGACTATCTAAAATATGATACAACTAGCACGGCTAGCAGAAGACATTATGCAATGATTTTAATTGCTGCAAGATTAGGATTAAGAGGAATAGATATTAAGCATTTAAAGTGGTCTGATATAAATTGGAATGAGAAAACAATATATATAATTCAAGAAAAAACTAATAAACCTGTTAAATTACCTTTAACAAATGATATTGGTGATGCCATTATAGATTATATTAAATATGAAAGGCCATTTAAGATTAAGAAAGAAAATGACTATATTTTTATAAGACATATATTCCCATATATTAAGTTAAGTGATTCCTTTTCATTTAATCATATAATAAAACGAGTTGCTAATAAAACAGGAATAGATTTATCGAAGTATGAAAAAAAAGGAATACATTCATTTAGAAGAACACTTGCAACTAGCTTACTAAATGATAATATTCCCATAACAACTATATCATCAACACTAGGCCATTGCAATATAGATTCAACTAAACAATATTTAAGAACTAATGAAAAGAACTTAATCAAGTGTTTTTGCGAGGTCGATGATGAATTTTAATAGTATATTTAAAGAAGAAATAGTATCTTATATAAATTATAAGAAAAGTAATGGTTATTCCTTTAAATCTGAGATTGAAAAACTCAAAAATTTAGATAAATATTTAGTTGAAAATAATATAAAAGAAAAAAAATTAACAAAAGAGCTAGTTATATCATTTATAGATAGCCACAAAGCAAGAAGTAAAACAGTTACTTTAGCATCTTATGCTAGTTTAATTAGGCAATTTGCAATATATTTATGTAGAATTGAAATTGATGCTTATATTATTCCAATAAATTATTATAGTGCTAAAAGGAACTTTATACCTTATATTTATACAGATAATGAAATAAAATCTATTTTTACTACAATAAAAGAAAAATATTCTAACAATAATATTAGAAAGAAAAAACAAGTGTATCTAATATTCAAATTACTATTTGGAACAGGTATGCGTATAAGTGAAGTACTTAATTTAAAATGTAAAAATATAAATTATGTAAAAAATAGTCTCAAAATAGAAGATACTAAAAATAATTGTGATAGATTAATAATAGTAAGTGATAATTTAATTAAAGAACTACAAGATTATAATAAAGAATATAATAATGGCTTTGAATACTTTTTTGAAAATAGGATTAATACCAAATATACAGTAGGGGACTTTTATTCTATATTTCGAAAAATTATTTTTAAGGCTAAAATCATGCATTTTGATAATGGACCAAGAGTACATGATATTCGCCATACTTTTGCTGTTAATTCATATAGAAATGCAATTAAGAAAGGCTTTGATATAAATAATTATGTAGTTACTTTAGGTGTGTATATGGGACATAAAACAGTATGTTCAACATATAAATATTTACATTTAACTATTGAATACTATCCGAATTTAAAAGAAAAAATAGGAAATATTATTACATTAGAAAAGGAGATAGATTATGAAGATTTATAATATTACAGAAGCTTTATCAAGTTATTTTAATAATTATTTAAGACTACAAAAGAATGTAAGTAATAATACAATTATTTCTTACAAATATACTTTTAAGTCATTAATTAAATATTTGATTACTAATAATATTACTACCTTAAAAGATTTTTCATTTAATGATTTTACAAGAGAAAATATTCTTGATTTCTTAAATGATGTAGAAAGTAAAACGTCTATATCTACTAGAAATCAAAGACTTGCTGCTATTAAATCTTTTTGTCAGTATTTACAATATGAGCCTATAGAACATTTGACACAAATACAAAGAATATTAAAAATAAGAATGAAAAAATTTTCTGCTAAAGAAATAGACTTTTTAACAAAAGAAGAATTAACTTTATATTTAAATTCGATAGATATAGACAATAAAAAAGGCGTTAGAGATTATACATTAATTTCATTCATGTATGAAACTGGCTCTAGAATAAATGAGGTAGTTAATGTAAAAATATGCGATTTACAGTTAGATGATAATTATAATGTTCTACTACATGGAAAAGGAAATAAATTAAGGAGGGTGCCTATAACAAATGAATTGAGGAATATGCTTTTAAAGTATATCAAAGCATTTAAATTAAATAGTACCTCTTATTTATTCCAAGGACAGAAAAATCAAAAATCATCAACAAAAATGATTACGCACATTGTAAATAAGTATGCAAGTAAATCAAAAATAAATAAAAACATTCATCCACATGTTTTTAGACATACTAGGGCAATGCATTTATTAGAAGCGGGACTTACTTTAGTTGACATAAGAGATATTTTAGGGCATGTTTCTGTTAAAACTACAGAGATATATCTTAAAATAAATATAGAACTTAAAAGAAATGCAATATTAAATGTCTATGAAAATAATGATAGATTTGAAGAGCCAAGTTGGATTAAGGATGAAAATGTATTAAAAGATTTATTAGACTTATAAATTTATTATTAGACAAAAATTACAAAAAAAGATAGTAATTTCAACAATTATTATCTTTTTGTCTCATAATTTATTTTGTCCTATAACGCGAA
>CALWAJ010000091.1 GCA_944373065.1 uncultured Bacilli bacterium | reverse complement strand
ACTTTGATAGTAAATGTTTAGAAGAGTCACTAGATAATTATAGAAAACGTGATAGAAGATTTGGTAATGCAAAATAATGGAGGTTAGATGAATAAAACTAGAATTCGGTATAAACAAAGAGATTTTCATCTTAATGAATTAGATAATATGAATTTAGATTGGAGTTTAGAAAAATATGGTTGTGGTCCAACATCTATAGCGAATATATTAGTAAATTATGGCTTTAATATTAATCCGGTAGATGTTGCTAAAAAAATATTATTTGATGAAAATGGCAATTTTAATAAGACATATTTAAGAAATAAAGGCATAAATGATAAAGGTTTGACATATTGTTTAGATAGATTAATTAATGAAAATAAAATAAATATTTCTTATGAAATAGTCAAGATTGATTTCTCTAATCCGAATAATCAAAAGAGTAAGATTATAGAGCTTCTCATGGATGGTAATATGGCTGTAATTCATGTTGGCCCCTCAGAATATAGTCCTTTAACTTTTTCTAAAAATGGACATTATTTAGTTGTTAGTGATGTAGATGAAAATTGTAATTTTTATGTTATAAATTCTAACGAGATTGGTGATAACCAATTAGGTATTCCATTTGATTATGAGACAATTATCAAAAATATGTTAGGAAGAAAAGATTCTTTTAATTTTTTATTCATAAAAAAGACAAATAAGTAGAAATACTTATTTGCCAATAACTTAAAGTTCATATCGTTTGATTTGAACTTTTTTAGTTAGTTGATTCTTGTAACTGAGAATGATGCAGAATAGCGGTCATTTGGTACTAATTGGAAGTCTGTATTAGAAGTGTTAACAAATCTAAATTTATCGTTAGCATTAGCAGCGAATAGGGCATTACCACTAATTGTACCTGTATCACAACAAGAAAGTCTATTGTGAGTAGATGAATGAGCGATAAGGTTAAATCCAGGTGTTGTTTGATGTAGTTCGATACCTAAAGCGACTGGTTCGCATTCTGTGTTAGTGTTTTTACTTCTAACATTGAACCACCAGTTAATTAGATATTGTCCAGTTTGTGGTACCATAAATTCACCAGTTGTAGGGTCATAAGTAATACCATTAGAAAGGTTAGTTATAACAGGTTTAATAGCTTCATTAATTGGTACTACAGAATTAGTTTCATCATGAACCATAGCGGCAGCATTGAATGATCCTCCTGATGGACCTGTTGCTCCTGTGGCACCAGTTGCCCCAGTTGGACCAGTAGGGCCTTGCATTCCGGTAGCTCCTGTGGCACCAGTAGCCCCAGTTGGACCTATAGGACCTTGCATTCCAGTAGCTCCTGTAGCACCAGTTGCCCCAGTAGGACCTGTTGGGCCTTGCATTCCAGTAGCACCTGTAGCACCAGTAGCTCCAGTTGGACCAGTAGGGCCTTGCATACCAGTAGCTCCCGTTGGACCAGTAGCACCCTTTGGACCAGTAGGTCCTGTACAACCACATGGGCCAGTAGGACCAGTGCAGTCATTAACTAAACATCTAACAACTTCACAAAGACAACTATCTTTGCAGTCTTTACATTTGTCACGAAGTCTATCATAATTTTCTTGATTCATATTTATTTTTACTCCTTTCACTATTAAAATATGAAGGAGTTAAAATTTTGTATTGACTATTGTCATGCTTAAAAATAAAAATAGAGACTGCACCCCCTGAAGGGCAGTCTCTTAAAAAAGAATAAAAAGGGGTTGGCTAGTGTGATACTAGCGACCAATTCGCCTAATTCCGAATTGGTGCTTTTTATAATAATCATTTGTTGTTATTTTGTCAACACTTTTTTGAAAAAAAGTTTACTATTTTTTTTCATAGGTTTATACTAGAGGTCAAAGGAGAATTTTATGAAAAATTTAGAGAAGTTATTATGTTTAGAAAGTATAACAAAAAAGGATTTAAAAGAGGAAGGCTTTAGTGATAATGAAAAGAACACCATTGAAAAACTAGTAATGAGTATTAATAATTATGATCTTGATGAATTTACTAAAATATATGACAACTTACCAGATAAAGCTAAGTATAGTGATGATATTGTTAAATTACTACTTACTACTTTATCTAAAAGCTTAAATATTCCTAATAAAGACTATGAATTACAACATAATGAACAATTAGACAATACTAAAGCATCTGAAAAAATAATAGAAGAGAATAATGATAATATAGAAAACGATAAAGGAATTGAAACATCTATTGATAAAGACGATTTTGATATAGATATATTTTTAAATGATTTATACGATGAATATATAAAAGCTAAAGAAGATAAGGATTATTATAAAGCTAGAGATATATTACTTAAGTATGATTATTACTGTAGAGAATATAATATAGAATTCAATTGTTTTAATGATTTATATAAATTAACTAATAATATAAATAAACTTAATTATGATAAGAAAACTAATGATAAAATAACATCACTCATACATGAAATAATAAAATGTTTAAAAAAGAAAGATGTCTCAAAAAATAAAGAAAAAATAGAAATACTACTAGATGAATTTAAGACTATACCTAATTATAATAATAATTACTATTATCATAGACTAAAAGGTGATTATTTTAAATTGCTTAATAAATTTAATGAAGTTAAGAAAGAGTATAAAAAAGCAATAGAGATAAATCCTTATAATAAACAAGATTATTATTCTTTGGCTCGTATATATTTTTATATGGTATATTCAAAAAGTGATTGCAAAAATGCACTTAAGTATATAGATAAATTTATTTATTATAATGATAGTACACTTACTCCTAATCAACTTTCCCATTTAGTAAATATTTATATATTTAATTTTAAAAGTTATGAGGCAATGGAGATATTAGATAAAGTAGAAGATTTCGATATAGATTATAAAAATGAATTTTATAAGGACTTTGTATCATTATATAATTTTAAATATGATATTTTAAAAGAAGTACAATTTAAAAATGCTCATGCAAAGACTTTTTTTGATAATGATTATCTAGATTATTTTAATGAATATGTACTTATGCATAGTGGTAATATTGAAAATATATTTGATGAAGATAATGATTATCAGTATCAATTAAAACAAGTCAAAATGATAATAAATTCCGATTCAATTACTAAATTAAATGATTTAGATGATTATCTTTTAAGATTAGATGTAGATGATGAAGAAAAAGCTAATATAATGTTGTATGTTTCTGTATATTTAACAGAGAAAGGTTTTTATGATAAAGCATCTAGTTATTTAAAAATTATAGAGAAAATGAAAAAAAAGTCAGCTAGTCTAAAAGAAAATTTAATTGAAACGAGGGGCAAAATAAAGATTAGAAAAGTTGCCAATAAAAATAGAAGGTAGTAGTTATCTTCTATTTTGTATTTGCACATTATCAT
>CALWAJ010000090.1 GCA_944373065.1 uncultured Bacilli bacterium | reverse complement strand
AATAAAGAATCTAAAAGACTTAATATTAGTATAACTAATGTTTATAATACTTTCTTTTCAAGAGATTTACTTTATCGTTTAAGTAAAATTGATCATAGTAAAGAGATTATTGTAAAGGGAAGTTTTGCTCAGGCAGTTCATTTAGGAAAAATAGTTAGACCCATTACCGATATAGATTTAACTAGTACAATAGATCATCATGATCCTTTAATTCTTTTAGTGCATGCTATGTGTGATAAAGAATGTGATAATGACTTTGATTATAAGTTAAGAGCAAAGCCAAAAAGAACTAATACAGGTATTATTAAGATTCCTATCGCTGCTAAATATGGAAAAATTAATCATCCTATTGGTATAGATTATAGAGAAAATCATCCATGCATCTATGAGAAACAAGTTAAAATTGTTCCTAAAATATTCTCTATAGATGAAGAATATGAAGTAGTAGTACCTTCTATGGAAGAGACTTTAGCAGAAAAATTATGTATTATCGCTGAATCTACTAAAACAGATGTTTTAAATACAAGGACAAAAGACTTCTATGATATTTATCACTTGCATGGTGGAGATTATGACTTAGATAAGTTTTCTTATTATTTTGAAAAGATGCTTCAAGATAGAGGAAAAGTTAGAGATATTTATAGTTTAAATACTGATTATCTTAATAATGATTTTATAGAAAGACATGAAAGTGTTTGGGAAAGTAATAAGAGACACTATGAGTTTTTAGATGATGATGTTGATTTAAAAGGGGCAGTTTACTATACAAAGAGTACTTTAAACGAACAGTTTCAAAGAATAAGACAGGGCAAAAATAAAGTTTATAAGATATAAAAACATGAGGGTGTAAATTATCTCCTTGTATAGACGCTTACTATTTACTAGTAAGTTTGAGTAAGGTTATATCCTTAAAGAATATAAAAGCTCACATTGTGTGAGCTTTTAATCTTCTAAAATCATTTTTTTATCTTTAAAATAATAATGTTTATTACAGATATCTTTTAATTTAGGTCTATTAGTTACGATAATATTTAAATATTTATTTAATATTTTAAATGGATACATAATTAATCACTACTTTACAATAGAACCTATATCATCAGTAACAAGAGCTTGTTTTAACATACCAGGTTTATTTATATTGAAAACTATGATAGGAATAGACTCTTCCATACATAGTGTAATTGCTGTTAAGTCCATTACTTTTAACTTTTTATTTAACACTTCATTATATGTTGTTTCCTTAATTAATTTAGCATCTTTATTCTTTTTAGGATCTTTATCATAAATGCCATCAACGTTAGTTGCTTTCACCAAGATATCGGCATTAATCTCTGCTGCCCTTAAAGCTGCTGCTGTATCTGTTGAAAAGAAAGGATTACCTGTACCACAACCAAATATTACAACTCTTCCTTTTTCTAGATGTTTCTCACACTTTTCACGGATGTAGAACTCGGCAACTTTACGCATTTCAATAGCAGTTTCAACTCTAACTGGAACATCTATTTGTCTAAAAGCATCTTGTAGAGCTAGAGCATTCATAGTAGTTGCAAGCATACCTATATAATCAGAGGTTTGTCGTTCCATAAAATCATTCGCTTTACCTCGCCAGAAGTTCCCTCCACCTACGACTATGGCGATTGAAAAGCCCATATCAAGACATTCTTTAACTTCTTTAGCAATTTCTATTACTCTTTCAAAGTCAATGCCATTATCTTTAGAACCGCTTAAAGCTTCTCCTGATAGTTTTAGTAAAATTCTTTTCTTTTTCATCGTTTCATCTCCTTGTTATTAGTATAACATGACAAATAAAAGTGTCAATGTGCTATATATTAACATTATTAAAATTGTATTTCTGCTTTAGTAGTGATATTATTAGATTAGTTAAGGTAAAAGTAATTGTTAATGGAGGATTTGAAATGATTAGTACTTTTAGTAAACAAATAAAAATTTTAATAATTTCTTTAGTAGCTGTTTCTTTAGTTGCAATAGCATCTGGAGTAGTACTTATGGTATTTAATACTTCTAATAGTGGAAATACTAGTATAAAACATACAACAACTTTTTTTCTAAGAAACGAAGATAGCAAGTATGCATTATTTAATGAAGATGGTGAGAGACTTACAGAGTTTGTCTATACTTCTCCATCAGATTTTATGAATGGAACGGCAGAAGTTAGTTTGGATGATAAAGTAGGTATTATAGATGAAAATGGTAAGATGACAGTTGATTTTGGCAAATATGATTCTATTACAAGCAAGAATGGTGTTTATGAGGTAAGAGATAAGGATTCTAAATCTTATTTAATAAATGGTAAAGGTAAAGTTTTATACACCTTAGAGGATGCTAGTTTGCATACTTATACTGATAGTGATTATTATT
This sequence comes from uncultured Bacilli bacterium, assembly GCA_944373065.1. Classification (GTDB taxonomy): domain Bacteria; phylum Bacillota_I; class Bacilli_A; order RF39; family UBA660; genus Onthousia. Next base: position 1,046 of record CALWAJ010000090.1, on the reverse strand, counting down.
CTATTTTAGAAGATAAAAAAGCTAAAAAATATTATGTTTTAGGTAGTAATGGAGAAGAGTTAGAGAGTTTTGATATTACTTCAAATGAAGATGTAACTACTAATGTAGTAGATAATTATGCTTCTATATTCTATAATGGTAAAAATTATATTTTTGATTTAACTACGGGAAAAGAGATTATAACTTTTAATGATAGTGAGCATTATTGTGTTAATAGAGTAAGTGATGATAGAAAAACACTGATATTAAATTCTTGTGGTTCTTCTAATAGTAATAATAATGCTATTTATAAGATTTTAGTTAATAATAAACTTATCGATATCAGTAATGAGTGTGATAATGCTTTCTTTAAAGATGGAAAGATTATTTGTACTAAAGATTATGAGGAATATCTTTTAGATAGCAATTATAAAAGATCTATTCCTATTGCTTACATAAGTTATGAAGATGATAAGAATTATGCTAAATATAATATGAGTAGTGATGCTAGTGTAGAATTTTATAATAATGGTAGTCTTGCTAAAACTGTTGCTTGTAGAACAATGGACTCTTCTTATATAACTAATGGTTTATATCTTTTACAGACATATTCTAGTACGGATTGTGGAACATCTGCTGGAATATATGAATTTTATAATAATAAAGGTGAAAAGGTTTTTGATAAGACTTTTGTAAGTGCTAAAAGTTATGATATAAATGGTAATGCTATAGTTAGTGAAGATAAAGTTAATTATTATTTAATTGATAGTGATGGAAAACAGATTGGTAATACATATAGTAAGATAACTCCATTTGTTACTTTTCCTAGTTATTATATAATTTATGAAAATAATTTAGAAGGACTTTTAAATAGTAAAGGTGAAGAAGTGATTTCACCAATGTATCAGAAAATTCAAATATATTATATTCGTGATATTTATTATGCAGTTTTAACTACTACTGATTCTAAGAATATTGTTTATGATTTAACAAATAATAAAGAAATTGTAACAGTGGATGGTTATGCTAGGTTGGGTTCACACTATATATATACAGAAAATAATGGA
>CALWAJ010000089.1 GCA_944373065.1 uncultured Bacilli bacterium | reverse complement strand
TAATGGCTAATATGGGTATTGATAAAGAGGTTAAAGATGATAATAGTGACTCTGCTATGGCTGATATGCTTATTAAAAGTGTATCTATGGGAAGTATTGATTTAGAGAAAAAATTAAAGAAGTATAAAGATAAAGAAATTGATGATAAAGTTTTAGAACTTGCCAATGACTTTAAGGATTTTCAAGATGATATTATTAAAAAATTAAAGGAATATTTATAAAAGAAAACTACTGAGCATATAAGTTCAGTAGTTATTTTAAGGCCTTTTTTAAAAGATATGGTGTCTCTTCTCCTATATTTCCACCAATATTAGTATATTTATCAGAAAAAATAATATCACCTTGTTCTATTAAGTTTCCTGTATTATCAAAGTAAATTGCATTACTAGCAGGATCTACAATAGTATCATCACATTTAGCATAAGCATGATAATGTCCTCCTACAAAGATATTAGGGACATAACTAACAATAGCATCATACTCTTCATTTTCCTTAACAAACTCTAAAGTTCTATCAAAACACTCTCCTGTTAGTTTTTTATTTAAGATATATGATGATTTAGTATCTTTAAAATATTCACTAGCTTTACCTAATTTTATCTTTCCAATATTAGTATCTAATATAGTTTTATTATCAACAGTAGTTACTTTATTTACAATAGGAACATCTTCTATCTTAACAAGAGGATTAACAGAAAGATAATCATAAATATACTCGTTTAGTAATGCTTGTTTATTATAATTTTGTTTTTTCAAATATAAAGCTATATCATCTTTTTGATACTTAGATAACTCTACATAATTGACTAAAAATCTATCTGTAATATCCTGTATATCTTCATAATCACTATAAGGCAACTTATAATGTCTTGCTAAACCTCTAAAATATGATAATACTGTTTTTAATTTATTTAAATCTTGATTTCTCATCTCAACTTCTTTAAACTCATAATCACCCATAACCTCATCCCCTTTAATTGGCTATATTATATCATATTTTATCAAAAAAATAAAGTCCTAGTTGGACTTATTCTTAAGTATATAGTTATATGAATCCCTACACATATCTTCTATACCATACTCTGCTTTAAAACCAATCTCTTTATAAGCTTTACTAGGATCAGCATAACAAGCATCTATATCTCCAGGACGTCTATCTACTATTTTATATGGTACTTTAACCTTATTTACTTTCTCAAATGTCTTAACTAAATCCAAAACACTATAACCTTTTCCTGTTCCCAAGTTATAATACTCTATTCCTTTAAAGTTAACACACTTTTCTAATGCTTTTATATGTCCTTTAGCAAGGTCAACAACATGAATATAATCTCTTACTCCTGTACCATCATGAGTATCATAGTCATCCCCAAATACACTCAACATTTCCAATTCTTTAGTAGCAACTCTAACAATATAAGGCATTAAATTATTAGGTATTCCTTTAGGATTCTCACCTAAAAGTCCACTTTTATGAGCTCCTATCGGATTAAAATATCTAAGCACAATTATAGACATTTCTTTATCTGCTTTAGATAAATCAGCAAGTATCCTTTCTATCATTAATTTAGTTGTTCCATATGGATTAGTTGTCGATAATGGAAAATCTTCTTTAATAGGTAATTCTTTAGGACTTCCATAAACAGTAGCACTTGATGAAAATACAAAATTATGACAGTTTTCTTCCTCCATAACTTCCAATAATGTAAGAGTTGAATCTAAATTATTACGATAATATTTCAAAGGTTCCCTAACTGATTCCCCAACTGCTTTATATCCTGCAAAATGAATAACAGCATCTATTTTATTTTCCCTAAATACTTTCTTTACCATTTCTTTATCACATACATCAATCTCATAAAACTTAGGCCTTTTTGAAGTAATTTTCTCTATTTTATCTAAAACATCAATATTAGAATTAGATAAATTATCAACAATAACTACTTCATAACCACTATTTAATAATTCAACACAAGTATGACTTCCAATAAAACCTAATCCCCCTGTAACTAATATTTTCATAAACAAATCCTCCCATATAAGGTTAAAAGATACTATTTCATAACCTGAACAGTATCTTTTAATTCCATCATTGCACTAGTTATTTCTTCTTCTATCTCTGTTAAAGCACTCTTACTAATATTAGATAAAATTACAAGTTCTCGAACCGTATCAATTATAATTTTTCCCCAAATAATACCGCTTCTAACTTTTAAATCATTAAACAAATCAGGAGTAATGCTATCAAAGAAATAACCAAAAACAACTCTATCTCTAGCTATTACCAATCTTTTATTAGTAACGGCAATTATACCTGTACTAGTAACATCTAAAGAACTCTTATTTTTCTGAGCATAAAAAACATATCTAATAGTTTCATCATCATGTAAATGTTCAAGTAATATTTTAGCATGTTTTTTTAATCTCCATCCAATAGTTAAAGGATATTTACTTTTAAAATCAGTAAGTCCTTTTTTTAATATTTCTTCATTACTCATATTAACTCCTATTCATCAATAAAACCATTATCTTTTAAGAAATTAACAGTAGTATCTTTATCAGTTAAACCTTCTTGAATATCAACTATTTCATCATCTTTAACTACAAGTAATAGAGGTGTTCCATATCCTTCACTGAAATAATCATCAGATTTAACCAATTTAGCTTGACCATCATCATCTAATTCATCAGTATTTAAGTAATTAATTTTTACTCCATACTCATAAACTATATTTCTAACAATAGGTTCCATCTGTTGACAATAATGACAAGTAGGTCTAGCTATATAGATAATTGAAGCTTTATCTCCTTCTTTAAGATCTAAGTAATCATCGATATCAATATCAGTTAAATCTCCTTGTTCATCTTCTGGAATATCACTACTACTTGATGTATCACTAGTAGTTGTTGTACTACTATCAGTATCACTAGAAGTTGTACTTCCTCCATTTTTATATTCTTGTAATTCTGATGTAAAGTAACTAGCACCAAATACTATAATTAAAATCAAAACTACAATAGTTACACTTTTAATTTTTTCCACATTTTCTTTTTTCATAATTTCCCTCCTGCACTTAATTATAACATTAAACTAACTAAAAATTAAGCATTATTGACAAATTTCTTATAAATTTCATTTTTTATTCTTTAAGTAGTCTTCATTTAAAGATTTAACTAAAACTTTAAGCTGTTCAGCAAAGTGTTCATCACTAGTATTATCAATGACATAATCATAATATTCATCAGGTAAAGTATGCGGTTTTCTCTTCTTTATCTGATAATATGTCACATCATCAAAAGAGCTTTGATATTCTACATTATCCCCAATAACAAAAGGATAAATTTTATCATAATCAAGAACCAAATCTTTAATTTTCTCTAAATTATGAGAATCATCAGCTTTTACATTTATTTTAATTAACTGCATTCCTAATACTTTAGATAATA
>CALWAJ010000088.1 GCA_944373065.1 uncultured Bacilli bacterium | reverse complement strand
TTTTTCTGTTGTTGATGCTCATCATTTAAGATTTTCTAAAGAGAACTCTAATTTTTTTAATAGAGATAGGTTTGTTATGAGTGCAGGACATGGTTCTGCTTTACTTTATGCAACCCTTGGTATGGCTGGATTTAATATTGAACTTGATGATTTAAAAGCCTTTAGGAAAATAGACTCTATTACCCCAGGTCATCCTGAATATGGGGTTACACCTGGAGTTGATGCGACAACAGGACCTCTTGGTCAAGGAGTTGCAATGGCAGTTGGTATGGCTATCGCAGAAAAACATACTGAAGCTTTAATTAATGATAAGAAAAATAATATCATTGACTATAAAGTCTATTGTTTATGTGGTGATGGAGATTTAATGGAAGGTGTTAGTTATGAAGCATTATCTTTAGCAGGTAATCTTAAACTTAATAACTTAATACTTTTATATGACTCTAATCATGTATGTCTTGATAGTGATACTAAGAAAACTTTTACTGATGATATAGAAGCTAGATTTAAGGCAATGGGCTTTAATGTTAGTACTGTTAGTGATGATATTAAAGAAATTGATAAAGCGATTACTAATGCTAAGTCTAGTGATTTACCTAGCTTAATTCAAGTTAAGACAACAATAGGAAAGTATTCTCGTAATGCGGGTAAAAATATCGTTCATGGAAAGCCTCTTGATGATGAAGATATTACTAATATTAAGAATGAGTTAGGACTTAGAGATATACCATTTACAATATCTAATGAAGCATTACAAGACTTTCAGAAACTTATAGATGATAGATGTAGTAATCTAGAAAATGACTTTAACGAAAAATATGAAAGTCTTGATGATAAGTCTAAAGAGTTATTAGATTCATTGATGTCAAATGATAAAAAAATAGAACTTACTAATTTAGATTATGCTTATCCAGAAGAAAGAGTAGAGTCACTCAGAAAAGCTAGTAGTAAAGTGTTAAATTCTCTTGCTAACTCTAGTAAATTAATCTTTGGAGGAGCGGCTGACCTTTCTAGTTCAACTCTAACATATCTAACAGATAAAGGAGACTTTTCAAGCGATGACTATAATGGTAGAAATATTTTCTTTGGTGTAAGAGAATTTGCTATGGCTGCTATCGCTAATGGGCTTGCTTTATCAGGATATCGTCCTTTTGTCTCTACTTATTTAACCTTTAGTGACTATTTAAAACCTGCTTTAAGACTAACTTGCCTTATGAATTTACCTGTTACTTATATCTTTACTCATGATTCAATTACAGTAGGGGAGGATGGTCCAACACATCAAGCGGTTGAACAATTAGTAGGACTAAGAGCAACTCCTAATTTAGAGGTATTTAGACCAAGTGATAGTAATGAAGTTATTGGTGCTTATAAGACTATCTTTGAAGAAAATAAACCTGCTTGTATTGTTTTAGGACGTAATGAGACGAAAATAAGAGAAACATCTTCTGTTCCTTTAGTATCTAAGGGTGCTTACATTATTAAACATGAAGAAAGAAAGTTAGATGGTATTATTATTGCTACAGGTGAAGAATTAGATCTTGCTTTTCTAGTAGTTAATGCTTTATTTGAAAAAGGATATGACTTTAGAATAGTATCAATGCCATCAATTGAGAGATATAACTTATTGAGTGATGAAGAAAAAGAAGAGTTACTTCCTATTGGTAAAAAGAAATTTATTATTGAAAAGTCATCTTCTTACTCTTGGTATAAATTTGCATACAATGATAATTACTTATTTACAGTAGATAGATTTGGATACAGTGGTTCTCGTGATGATATTAATAAGAAGTTTCATTTTACAAGTGAAGAGATTGCATTAAAAATAGAAGAGATAATTAAATAATTCGACAAAATTTTCTAAACTTTCTTGTTATAGTTAAGATGGTGATTATAATGAGAGAGTTTTTTATTTTTGAACTTAAAGATGAATTTAAGGATCTATATATTGATAAACCTAGTATTTTATATAATATCTTTGAACAAATCTATACTTTAAAAAAAGATGATTTAAATTATGGATATAGTCTTTTTAGGCAGTTAACTAAAAAAATAGATAAAGATAAGACTGATAGATATTTATTTGTTAAATATCATCAGAGTATTCCTTATAGCAAGAAAGGTGAAACTCATTACTACAATAATCCTGTTCATGATGAGATTAGTACTTTAGTAGTGAAACGCGCCTATATGTTAGTTAGAACTAATTATTATGATTGTTTCTTTTTTGATGAGTTAAATAGTATTAATAACACTTATTTTGCTGTTGACTTTAAAAATCAAGATTATTTCTTCTTAGATAGTAAGAAAATTCTTGTATAAATATTTATTTTAAGGTAATATATTGTTGTAAGGAGAGTGTTATTATGTTACACGATATATTAATGGTTTTAATAGGTTTAGTAATAGGAGCGATTATTGGTTTCTTTATTGCAAGAACTGTTACTAAAAGATATATGAAGAAGAATCCACCTATTAATGAAGAAATGATTAAAGCTTTAATGATGCAGATGGGTAGAAAACCTAATCAAAAACAAATTAATCAGATGATGAAATCAATGCAAAAATATATGTAGTTTTTGCATGTTTTTTTAGTGTTGTTATTAGAGTATATATATTTAATTGAAAAAGACATCAATTAAATAAAATAAATGATTAAAAGTTATGTGGAGGTGAATTAATTATGAAGAAAAGTATTGTAAAAGCTTTTACTATATATGTTTTTCTGTCAATAATTTTATTAGGAATATTGCCTTTTTTTGATATGAGATTAGCAGGATTAGATATCTGTCTTGCATTTTTTATATCTGGTGTTTTTTGCTGTGTATCTGCAAAAAATAAAGGTTTAGATATTTATCATTTATTTTTATTTGCAGGTTTTATAGGAACAATTATTTGTTTGATATTATTTTTTATGGAAGATTCTTTTATAGCTGATTTTATAGTAAAATATGGTTTTGCTTTAATACCTATTTCTTTTATTATCGTACCTATTTACGTAGTTTATATTATTCCTATATCCAAATATAGAAATATTATTAAAACAAATTATTTTGAAGAATATGGCACTTGTGTTGAATATATTAGTTCCAGCTCTCCTAATACAAATGGGGCTAGTACTATAGGATTTTCGCCAGTATTTGAAGTTTTTATCAATGGAAAAAAGAAGAAAGTTCATAATAATGTTTATTATAGTTATGGAACTGTAAAAAAATATTATCCGATTGGTGTGCAAACAAAAATAATTATTAATAAAGATGATTATGACCATTTTTTTATTTTTAAAACGGATAAAGATAAAAAGAGAATCCCTAGGACTGTTATTATTTTTGTAGGTTCTGGAATTATTTCTTTAATTTTGTTCTTTTATAATGTTTTATAGATAGTAATAAATTTGAGTTTAGGTAAAAATAAAACTTGACAAAGAAAAAGTGAAAATGTGTTATCCACAGATTCACTTTTTTAAGCAT
>CALWAJ010000087.1 GCA_944373065.1 uncultured Bacilli bacterium | reverse complement strand
ATGACCTTAACAGGAGATGGAACACTAGATAATCCATATGTGTTAGAAGAAGTAGAGCCTACAAATAGTTATAAAGGGAAAGTAACAATAGAAGTGGGGAGTAGTGTAGATGATGTTACAGCTTTTGAAAAAGAGTTAGATTTAAGTGGAGTTACCTGGACAGTAAAAGATGAAAGTATTGCCAAAATAGAGAATGGAAAGATAATAGGCTTAAGGAATGGAACAACAGTAATAACAGGAGTAGGAAGTGATGGAACGACATATGAAATAGAAGTAACAGTAATAAGTAATCCAACAACAAACAGTGTTTTATATATAGGAATAGGACTTATCTTAATACTAATACTTGGAACAGGTGCATATATAACATATCGAATAAGGAATGTTGTAGATAAAGAATAAAATTAAATAGCTGATACAATTTTGTACCAGCTATTTTTAATTATTACTGTGATATAACTCTTCTTTTAAAGTATCTAAATTTTGATTTATTAGTGTAATATAATCTGTATTTGTTTCTCTTTGTTCATCATTTAAAACAATTATATGATTAAAATTAATTACTTCTATATTATTAGGATATTTGTTAATTATGTTTTGAAGATTATTGGTAACTTTAGATTCTTCATAACTAAATATTTTTGTAATTGTTCCATTACTTATTAAATCATCTATTTCTACTAAATCTTTATCACTTGTATCATTATTTAAAATATAAACTTTTACTCCATATTTTTCTAGATATCTATAATTATTATCAGTCGCTACAATAGTTTTATAAGGAGCATTCTCAACAGTTAGTCTTATATCAGCATCAAGTTCTGAAATATCAACTTTTAATTCTTCATAATTTGTATCTATTTCTTCTTTTAAATAATTATTTTCAATTAATTCTTTTAAGCCAATTCTAACATTTTGACTCATCATTAACATAAATGATGGATCTATCCAAACTTCACTCATATTGTAATCATTATCAAGGACATAAGAACTATCTATTATTTTTAAATTCTCATTGTAGTCTAATAAGTCAACAGCTAAATTTCTTTCTCTATCAATTAAACCTGTATAGATAAATAAGTCTTTACTTGCAAAATCTCTTTTTTGTTTGTTAGTAAATTTATAATCATTAACATTTACTCCATCAGGATAAATATTTTTAACTTTAGCATGATCTCCATAAAGTCTTTCTATAATATATTCATTAGGATAATTAGTAGTAATTATCTCTATATCTTCCATATCATCACTTTTACACCCTGTAGCACTTAGTAAAATAGCAATACCAAGAAAAGCAATCTTACCTAAATTTTTAACACTTCTTTTCATTCTTTTTCTCCTTCCTAATAACTGGATCATATCCAAATCTTGCTCCTGGATGACACTTTAATATTCTTTTGAAGCCAAGTAATAATCCTTTTATAGAGCCATATTCTTCTATCGCTTCAATCGTATAATTAGAACAAGTTGGATAAAAATGGCAAGCTCCATGACTTGCTAATGGCATCTTTTGATAAAGATGAATTAAACTAATTAATATTTTTTTCATAAATATATTGTACTATAAAAATTAATGTTAGGCAATGAGTGTTGAAAAATTTCAAAATAAATGTATAATATGTTGCGAGGTGTTGGTACTATGACATTAATTAGAGATAAAAAGTTAAAAAAATATTGTTTAGAAAGGGATTATGAAAAATATATATTATTGACTGATTATGCTGTTAATCTTTCTAGTGAACTTGAAAGTTATTGTTTAAATAATCAAGAAGCAGGTTTTGAAAGCTTTTTCGCCTTTGGTAAAAAAATAAATGATATGTATGGAGGAAGAACTGTTGTAGAATATATTAATAGAGAAACACACTTTAAATCTGATATTTATTTTGGAGTTGTAGAAGAATTTTGTTTAGATATTAATAGTTCTACTGAAGTTGTTAGTTTAAACTATAAAGATGGAAAGTTAGTAGAAAGTTATAAAGAAGTAAAAAATATAACAGAAGAACAATTATCAGATGAAAGTAAAAGTACTGTAAGTAATATGAAAAAACTTATTAGAAGTTATCCTAATAAGAAGTGAGATATTAACATAAAAATAAAGCCAATGCTAAAGAAGATAAAGGTATGTCTTCTTTTTTTGTAGCTTAAAGATTCTTCTAATAATTCATAAATACTAATATGTATCATTATTCCTGCTATTAAGGCTAGTATTATACTCATAATAAAGTTATTAATAATATTAGATAAAAATAAATATGCAAGTATAGCTCCTAAGGGTTCTGATAGGCCAGATATTAATGTGTAAATAAAAGCTTTTAATTTAGACTTTGTACTAAAATATATGGGAATGGCTATACTTATACCTTCAGGAATATTATGAAAACTTATAGCTAGAGCTAAAGATAAGCCTAAACTCATATTAGTAGAACTTGAAAGAAAAGTAGCTATTCCTTCAGGAATATTATGCATAATAATAGCAAGCATAGATACTAGGCCTAGTCTATATAGTTTTTTATTATTAATATTTTTATTTTCATTTTTAGGTAAAAATTTGTCTATTAACATAGAGGTAATTATGCCAATAATTATAAATATTAATAAAAGTAAAAGAGCAGGGAATCCTTTAAAAATAGAAGTTAATAAATTAAAAGATTCAGGTATTAAGTCAGTTAAAGATACACATATCATTACTCCACTTGCAAAAGATAAAGAGGCTAAGATAATATATTTTTCGTTTTTTAAATTAAAAAGTAGGGGTATAAAGCCAATTAAAGTGGATAATCCTGCTAAAGTAGATAAAATAAAAGCATAACTAAAACTTTTCATGGTATCACTGTTTCCTTTTTAGTAATAGATATGCTAATTAATTAAATAATATTATAGTTTTTTTACTTTTGTTTTATTCAAAATATTCTCAGCTTTCTTTACATCACTCATAGTTAGTCCATATTTAGGTTTTGTTTGAACTAGGTTAGTATCAGTAAATTCTTTCATAATATTATCATCATCAAGAATAACAAAATTATCTATATCTTCATGAGTATGTAAATATTCTTTAATAATGTCTCCTCTTTTTTGAAATCTTGTTAAGTCAGTACTAGTTTTATCTTTTAATGATAAATTATGCTTTCTTAATTTTAATGTTAGATCTTGACCATGATTATGGGAGTTATTATTATTTGGCATTAAGTTTTTATCAAAATAATAGCGCCAATATGATGATAATATTATTTTAGCATCTGTTCTTTCAACTAAAGTTTTTAGTGCTATAAAATTTTTATCATCAAGTCTTGGTATGTAAATACCTTTATTTTCTTTTAAGATTATTTTTCTTTTCTTTAAAAAAATCTTATTATTTAAAACTCCATCTACATCTAAAAATATTGCTTTCACAATTATTTCCCTCCTTGTAGGTTGTATTATAATAGGATTTTAAATATTTTGCAATAATAATTTGTATGTCAATAACTTTTGAAAATGTCTCAAAAAAAGTTAAACATTAGCGAGAAAATTTATTCCAATTTCCTTGTTGACA
>CALWAJ010000086.1 GCA_944373065.1 uncultured Bacilli bacterium | reverse complement strand
AATAATGAAGATAATAATTATGATGAATATCTAGAAGATTATGCTCTTGAAAGACTAGTTAAGAAATATTCTGATTATATTGCATATCCTATTAAGATGGAGGTAGAGACTACTACTAAGAAAGATGATAAGGAAGAGAAAAAGGTTGAAGATAAAACTCTAAATAGTATGGTTCCTATTTGGAAGAAACAAAAGAGCAGTGTAAAAGATGAAGATTATAATTCATTTTATACAGATAAATTCTATGACTATGAAGCACCTCTTAAAGTAATTCGTAGTGAAGTAGAAGGAAGATGTTCTTATACAACGCTTTTATTTATACCAAGTCATGCTCCATATAATTATTATTCTAAAGACTATGAGAAAGGACTTGAACTATATTCTAAAGGTGTTCTAATCATGGATAAATGTGCTGACCTTTTACCTGATTACTTTAGCTTTGTTAAAGGTATTGTTGATAGTGAAGATATATCTTTAAATATTTCAAGAGAGACTTTACAAGAGAATTATCAAATTAAATCTATTGCTAAGAGCCTTGAATCTAAGATTAAAAAAGAACTTGAAAAAATGCTTAAAAATGATAGAGAAAACTATGAGAAATTCTTTAAAGACTTTGGAATGCAACTTAAAGTAGGTATTTATGAGTCTTATGGAATGGCTAAAGAGACATTACAAGATTTATTACTTTTCTATTCATCTAAAGAAAAGAAAATGGTTACTCTTGATGAATATGTTTCTAAAATGAGTGATGATGATAAGTCAATTTATTATGCTTGTGGTGAGACAATTGATAAAATTGATTTATTACCTCAAGTAGAAGCTGCTAAAGAGAAGGGGATAGATATCTTATATTTAACTGATTACTTAGATGAATTTGTCTTTAAAGTGATGATGAATTATAAAGAGAAGAACTTTGTTAATGTAGCAAGTGAGGAAGCAGACTTTGAAAGTGATGAAGAGAAGGAAGAGTTAAAGAAAACTAATGAAGAATATAAAGATATGTTTACTAAAATGCATGATGTTCTAAATAATGGTGTTAATGAAATAGCTTTTACTCATCGTTTAAAGAATCATCCTGTATGTTTAACTAGTAAAGGTGATGTATCAGTTGAAATGCAAAAAGTAATGGATGCAATGCCAACTGATACTGGTGTTAAAGCTACTACTGTAATGGAAATTAATGAAAGTCATCCTATTGCTAATAAATTAAAATCTTTATATGAAAAGAAAGATTATGAAACATTAGAGAAATATAGTAAGATTCTTTATGCTGAAGCTAGACTTATTGAAGGAATGAGCTTAGATAATCCAACAGAGATAAGTAACTTAATTAGTGAAGAATTGGCAAAATAAAAATAGGCGCGATGCCTATTTTTTATTGCATTTGTTGTTAGTGATACAATCATCATAAAACTCTGATGAGCCTTTTAATTCTTCATCAATGAAATCATTTCCATATATTTCTGATAATGTTTTTTGACAACTGAATAAGTTAGTACCTAGACCTAATCTTTCGCCATTTATTTTAACACCAAGAGAAGCTAGAGTTGTTGGATAATAATCAAAACTATTAAATTCTCTATTCTTATTACAGCTTGTACCAATAGCGGAGTTTATAAAGATGTTAAATACTCTTCTATCATAATTTGGATTAATATTATCAAAGGAATAGGTGTTCATGCTTAAATGATCTCCTACTAGTACGATTGTTGTATTTTTATAGAAGTCTTGCTTTTTAATCCAATTAATGAATTCACCAAGCTGTTCACTAGAACAAGCGATGGCATTTAAATATTTATCATCAGTGACATTTTTACAGAAGTTACTAACATATCCATCATTAGCATGAGTATCAACAGTTAACATTGTAAAATTAAAAGGTTCATCGTTTTTAGCTATTTTAGTTAATTCTTGTTTTGCATAATCAAATAATACTGCATCTTCAAGTCCCCAATTAACATAATAATCTTCATCAATTACTTCATCTTCTTTAGCAGTAAAATAATCATATACTTTATAATTACCATGATTTTGATAATAAACTCTTCTACCTCCAAATGTTAAGTCAGATCCTACCATAATATAATTTTTATAACCTGCTTCTTCAAGAATCTCTCCGATGGAATAAGCACCATTTACTAAGCCATTTTCATAACTTTTAACATCATTTTGACCAAAAGTACTTTTTAATGGTACTCCTGATGTTTGGGCAATGGTAGCAGCAATAGTCCAGGAAGTATCATAGGCCATATGAGCTCCCCCAATTAAATTATTAGCTGAAAAGTTAATACTATTACTATCTTTCGCTAGTTTTGTTAGTTCTTTAATGTAATTATAATTATAAGCTCCACCATTTTTCTTATTAGCATAAGTAGATTCCATGGATTCAGAAAATATATAGATGAGATTTCTTTTCTTTTTAGGAAATTCTAATTCTACTTCTTTAGGATTAATATAATTAACTTCAAAAAAGTTAGAATTTTTAGAACTGTTTTCAATATAGTTAAAAATATATAAATTGTCCATAATATAGTAAATAGAATAGCTTAATATACAAATGATAAAAATTACTTTAACTATACTATAGAAGTTAATTTTAAATACTTTATTTCTTATTTCTATTTTTATAGATACGCTATAATTTTTAAATAAATATTTTATAAATTTAAAAACTGCTATGATAATTAAAGTAAAAATTAAAGGTATTATAATATTTGATTTTATAAAAGATATTATTATTTCATTACTAGCAGAAGTTACAGAATTGTTTAAAGTAAATAGTATTTGATCAAAGTCACTAAATTGATAATTTTCTTTGGCCCAATTAGTACTAAAAATAATAATAAGTGCTAAAAAAATTAAGAGATAAAATAATATAAATCTAATTACTTTTATCGCTTTTTCTAGTTTTCTTTTTTGTATTACTGTTTTTAGTTTTTTCAACTTTTTCAGTATTTTCTTTCTTTTCAGCTTTTTTCTTTCCATTTCTTTTCTTCTTTATTTCTAAATCAATATTAATATTAACACTTATTACTTTTAAAATATATGGTAAGATAAAAGCTATAATCATGCTTATCCACATATACTTTAGACAAAAATCATAAGTAAAAGTAGAACTTGAATAGAAAATCATCTTATCACTACTAAAAATATAAATTAAACTATTCATAATAGTTGTAATTAAGAAAGTATAAAATAAATATTTTAATATTAATTCGTTAGTACTTTTTTCTTTTTTTTCAATTTTCTTTTCAGTTATAATAGAAATACTAGCAGGCATTAACATACAAATAAAAAACATACTACCACTTCTTTCTTGTAACATGCTTTATTATAAAGGAAAAGTCAAAGAAAGGCAATATTATATTTTTGACTTTTAGGAAAAATTATGATATAATCTAGCCATCTAAAGGGGATGGTTGAAATGAATAAATTTAAGAATTGTGATAGTTTGAAATCATATTTGAATAAAGAATCTAAAAGACTTAATATTAGTATAACTAATGTTTATAATACTTTCTTTTCAAGAGATTTACTTTATCG
>CALWAJ010000085.1 GCA_944373065.1 uncultured Bacilli bacterium | reverse complement strand
CTTTAAAACTCCTAACTATATCTCTAAATTCATCCCCTCTATCCTCACATTGTTTATATTGGTCCCATGATGCCGATGCCGGACTAAGTAACACCGTATCACCATCCACCACTACACTATTAATGTAATGCATCGCCTCAACTAACTTTTCAAAAGTATTAGTTTTAATACCGACACTCTCTCCATATTCTTTAACTCTATCACGACATTCTCCAATACCAACTATCTCTTTAACAGGACTAATAAAGTTATCTAAATCATGAAAGTCTTGACCTCTCTCTAAGCCTCCAAGTATTAAGATAACATTCTTATCAAATGATGATAAAGCTATCTGCGTACACTTAGTATTAGTAGCTTCTGTATCGTTATAATAATCTACCCCCTTAACTTTATCAATAAACTCTAATCTATGTCTAACACCAGTAAATGTTTTTAAAACAGAAACTATCGATTCATTATCAACCCCTACTTCTTTAGCAATCATCATAGCCCCAAGAGCATTCTCAACATTATGATTACCTTTAAGTAAGAACTCATCTCGATTTATAATAAATTCATCATAATAATAAAGTTTATTATCTAACATATAAGCCCCATTTATCTCACGTTTTGAAGAAAAATACTTAACATTACTTTTAATATCAGTAGTTCCCTTCATTACATCATCATTTTCTATATTTAATATTGCAATATCATCATCACGCTGATTTTTAAATAGTTTAAGTTTATCTTCTTTATAAGCTTCATAACTACCAAAGAAATCTATATGAGCTTCTGACAAGTTAGTCATCAATGCAATATGAGGATTAAACTTATCCATATTAGCAAGTTGTTGGCAAGACACTTCCATAATAATAATGTCACCACTCTCTAATTTATCTAAGAAACTACATAAAGGATACCCAATATTACCTGCTAAATGTACTCTTTTACCACTCTTTTTAATCATCTCATAAGTAAGAGTTGTCGTAGTAGTCTTTCCATTCGTACCAGTAATTCCAATTAATGTAACATCATCTGGTAATAATCTATAAGCCATCTCTGCCTCATTAATAACAGGAATACCTAACTCTTTAGCTTTTATTACATACTTATGGTCATTTCTAATACCAGGATTTTTAATAATATAATCAAAGCTATCATCAAGTAAATCATCAGGATGACTATCAAATATTAAAGTAATACCTAATTGTTCTAACTCTTTAACTTTCGCATCATCTTGTTTATCCCTACTACCACCATCATTTAATATAATTGTATTATTATGCTTACTTAAATACTTACATGCCTCATAGCCACTACGAGCCATCCCTAATACTAATATTTTTTTATTTTCAAACATAAGCATCCCTCATTTCTCTACTAACATTATACTAAATTATCGAAATATTTAAACCCTTTAATTGAAAAGTATCTAATATATTGATATAATTTAATAAAGAAAGTGTGGTCTTATATGAAAATAATAACTTTAGATGAAAAAGCTTTTGACAAATTTGCCAGTACTCATAAATATCGTAACTATTATCAAACTTCAGCTTATGGTCGTACCAAAAAAAGTAATGGTAGCAATATTCATTATATTGGTATAATAGATGATTATAATAATATTTTAGGTGCTTCTCTTCTTTTATATAAAGAAGTCTTTATGAACTATAAAATAGCTTATGCTCCTCGTGGCTTTCTAATTGATTACACTAACGTAAATAATTTAACAGAATTTACTAATCGTCTAAAGAAACTTTTAGGTAAACAAGGATATATGTTAATTAAAATAGATCCTTTCATACCAATAAACATTAGAAACAACAAAGGTAAAATAATAAATATTAACAATGAGAGCAATATAATACTAGCAAATCTTAAAGCAGCAGGTTATGAATATCTAGGTGCTAATCTGTTCTTTGAGAATCAAAAACCTAGATTTGAAGCTATAGTTACTTTAAATCACGATATCAAAGAAATATATCAAAGTTTCGATAAAAAGGTTCGCCAAAAAATTAAAAAGGCTATTAGAAATGGTATCGAAATATATAAAGGTAATATTGAAGAAATAAACTTATTCTATGAATTAATAAAAAAGAAATATAACAAGCCTATAAATTATTATACTGATCTATACAATAATTTTACTAATAATATAGATTTATATTTTGCAAAACTAAATACTGAAACTTTTGTAATCACAAGTAGAATGCAATATGAAAAAGAAATAGAAATAAATAATGAACTAGCCATAAAAATACAAACAACAACAAATAACAATAGTAAGAAAAAATTAATAAATGAAAAAATGGAATCTGATAAACTTGTAAATACATATAAGAAGAATCTTGTTTGGGCTACTAAATTATTAAAAGAAAATCCAAATGGATTAATTGTAGGTACTGCTCTTAATCTTTGTTATGATAATGTTTGTTATTTAATCATAGAAGGCTTCAATCAAGATTTCAAATCTCTTAACCCTAACTATCTTATCAAATGGAAAATGATAAATGACTACAAAAATAGAAACTTTAAATATATAGATCTTAATGCTGTAAGTGGTGAATTTACAAAAATAACAAAATATACAGGCTTGAATGAGATGAAGTTAGGATTTAATTCTTTAGTTACAGAATATATAGGAGAATTTGATTTAGTAATAAGTCCTCTACCTTATAATTTATATAAAAACTTGAATAAGGATAAAGACAAGAAAAAGTAAAAAATATTCTAATCGCTAGAATATTTTTTTATGTCCTCTTCATCAAAGCAAAGACTATCCATTATTTCTTCACTTACATCTTCCCATTTTTGATAATCATTAACTGGTGTATTAAACTCCACTGTAACTAATTTATTATCAAGAGTAAAAAATCTAAAATTATAATATGAATTAGCATCAGTAACTACTAATTTAGCAAAAGTCTTATCATATTTTTGATATACACCACTTTCTAGCATCGTCATATTAGTAAAACCAGTCATCCTATAATTAAGATAATCTTCTAATCCATCATCTGTCATATCTTGATTAGTTGTACTAATAAAGACATGTTGTAAATCATCATTACTCATAAATACAAGTTCAGGACGATCATTGTAATTATATTTTTCTTTCAAAGTAGTTTCATCTAACTTAGTAAAAATATCAGGAACATTTAAAAAGAATTTCTGATCAATCCGATATGTTTTAAAGTTAATCTCTACTCCATCAACTTTAATTTTTTCATCTTCCTGTTCTTTTTTCTCTTTCTCTTCTTGTTTATTAATAATATCTTTATTATAATCATGAACTAAATTAGCAATAGCAAAAGCAATTACTACCAAAACAACTATACCCACAACCCCTAAAATAATCTCTTTTCTTTTCATATTAAACACCATAAAAAGTATAACATAGTTTAAAGAAAAAAAGAAGTCCTAAGACTTCTTAATTCGCTTCTATTATCCTTCGATTTCAGAAACAACACCAGCACCAACAGTATGTCCACCCTCACGGATAGAGAACTTAGTACCTTTTTCAATAGCAATTGGGTGAATTAACTCAACTTCCATTGTTACA
>CALWAJ010000084.1 GCA_944373065.1 uncultured Bacilli bacterium | reverse complement strand
TTACTACATCCTTTCTTATTCTGTAGTAATAATTATATCAGATTTTCTTTGCGAAGAAATTTACTCTTTTTTGCTGAGATTTTCAAATATACTTGAATTTATTATATATTTATGATACTATGGATATGTAAAAGAAATTTACATATAATAAAAAATGAGGAATACCTAGTTCTGTGTCGGGTGTTACCTCTAAAAAGATAGTGTAAACACCCTAATTACAATGCTGTAATAGGGTGTCTTTCTATCTAAAAATAATTAAGAGTATTATAATTATTATCAATGATAAAATTAGAAAATCTTTCTTATTCATAGACATTTCCCCTTTCTAACCCCCTATTTAATAAAGTGAAAGAAAGAGATAAACACCCTTTACTAGGTATTCCTAGTAAATATAATAGCATGTCTAATATAACAAATCAATCGAACATGATACAAAATTTTTGTTCTATAAAAAGAAATGAGGTAACTATGATAGGTTTATATAAAAAATGTAATTTATGTCCTAGAAAATGTTCAATAGATAGGACCAAAACTTTAGGATATTGTAAAGCAACTGATAAAGTTAAAGTGGCAAGAAGTGCTCTCCACTATTTTGAAGAACCTTCTATATCAGGTAATAATGGTAGTGGTACTATCTTTTTTAGTAATTGTAATTTAAAGTGTTGTTATTGTCAGAATAAAGAGATATCTACTGATGGCTTTGGAAAAGAAGTCTCTATAGAACGTCTTTCAGAAATGATGTTAGAGTTAGAAGAAAAGCATGCTAATAATATTAATTTAGTTACCCCTACTCACTATGTTCCTAGTATTATAGAAGCTATTAAACTAGCAAGAAAAAAAGGTCTATCTATTCCTATAGTTTATAATACTAGTGGCTATGAAAATGTAGAGACTTTAAAGTTATTAGAGGGTTATATCGATATTTATTTAACTGATTTTAAGTATTTTGAGGATAATTTAGGCAAAAACTTATCAAAGTGTTCTAATTATTTTGAAGTAACATCTAAAGCATTAGAAGAAATGTATAGACAAACAGGTAAAAATACATTTAATAAAGATGGTCTAATGACTAAAGGAATCATTGTTAGATGTTTAGTCTTACCTACTAAAAGTGATGATACTAAGAAAATAATAAATTATCTATATAAAAAATACCAAGATAATATCTATCTTAGTATTATGAATCAATATACACCTATAAACTATATTAAAGACTATCAATTCTTAAATAAAACTGTTAGTGACAAAGAATATAATGATGTAATAAATTATGCTCTTGATATAGGTATTAAAAATGCTTATATGCAAGAAGGTGGTACTTGTAGTGAATCATTTATACCTGCTTTTGATCTTGAAGGTGTTTAAGTCGTTCTACTTTAGAATAAACACAACCACAATAATCTTGTCTATATAAATTATAGATATGAGATAATTCTATACTTCTTTTATAGCCATTTTTCTTTTTAAAATCAGCATATAAATAATTAATATTATATTTTTTAGACAACTCTTCCCCTATCTCATTTAACCATTTACTATTCTTATAAGGACTAATAGATAAAGTCGTCGTAAAGTAATCAAAGCCATGAAATTTAGCGATTCTTGCAGTCTCTTCTAGTCTTAAGTTATAACACTTATAGCATCTAATATCTCCTTCTTTTAAATCTTCTAATCCTTTAGACATATCTAAAAACTTCTCTTTATCATAATTACAATCTAAAAGTTTAATATCATAACCTACTAAATTGATGAACTTCTCTAGTTCATTTTTTCTTTTAAGATATTCTTTATAATCAGTAATATTAGGATTATAGAAAAGAATTGTAATATCAAAGTATTTAGATATTTTCTCTAAAACTGATGAAGAGCAAGGAGCACAGCATGCATGTAATAATAAAGAAGGTTTACTATTTAAGTCAATACTATTTAATATTTTTTCACATTCTAAATTATAATTCATCTAATCATCACCTTTTATTAAAAATGTAGCATACAAAGGTATAGATTTAATATTAGTTTTAGGATCATATCCAAAATCTTTAGTACTTACTCTTATTGCATATTTTGGCTTAAATTTCTCTATATATAGTTTTAAACTTTTAGATTGTGTAGCATTTCCTGCTTTTACTTCTACTGGTATAATTCCATATTTTGTATATAATAGAAAATCAACTTCACTTGTATTATTACTTCTATAATAATACAAATCAAAACCATTACATACTAGTTGATTGGCGACAAAATTTTCTGCTATTACACCTTTATATAGTGATATGTTATCACTTAAAATATCGTCTATATTTAGTTTTAAAATATTATTAAGTATGCCTACATCACTTAAATACAATTTAAAAGTATCAACATCAGTAAAACCTTCAAGAGGTATTTCAGGAGTTTTAACAGCTTTACAACGTAAAACCATATTGCTAGCCTCTAACCAATCAATAGCAGTAGCATATTCTCTTGCTCTAGCATCTTTAGATACATTAGAATATTGAAACTTATTAGAAATATTAGATAATTGAGATGGTAGGGAATCATATACCCTATTTATTCTTAAAGCTTCACTCTCATTAGTAACATATTTATCCATATCTTTAAAATATGAACTAACAATATCAGTTAAAATTGTTTTATCATATTTAATATAATCACCATTAGTCTTAACCATATTACTAACACTTTCAGGCATACCACCTGTTATTAAATATATTCTATATAGATTTAAAGCTTTTTCGTGAATTGGAGAAGTTATTTGTTTATTATTTTTATAACAATCTTTAATAAGGTCTATTAACATTTCTTGATTCATAGCAATTAAAAATTCTTCAAAATCCATTGGATACATATTTAACATTTTTACTTTACCTACGGGAAAAGAAAATTTTGATCTTTTTAATTTTACTCCTAAAAGACTCCCAGCACAGATTATTCTAACATTATTATGATTCTCACAAAAATATTTAAGTTCTGCTATTAATTTTTCACTTTCTTGTATCTCATCAATGAAAAGAATAGTATCTTCCTTTTCAAAATCAAAATCTAGTAATAGTTTTAGTCTATTAAATTTTTCAATTGATGTTAAATTAGAATTATATAACTCTATTACGTTAGTATTTTCAAATAGATTAACATAAACATAATTGCTATATTCATTTTTACAAAATTCATTTATTATATAAGTCTTACCAGATTGTCTAACTCCAAGTACCATTAAAGGTTTTACATTATCAGCATTATTTTTCCATTTTAATAATTTATCATATATTTTTCTTTTCATACACTTAGTTCTCCTCTTATAAGGATATAATATCATTAATTATTAAACATTTCAATCATTTTATCACGTTTTTGGCAGGACTTTTTATAACAATTTACACGTTTTTTATAGGACTTTTTCATTAAAACTTTCACATAAATAAAACTTGCTGTTTACCATTTTATAATATTCATCCCGATATTTTTTGAACGATTATTAGTACTCTTTCTTGTATCTTTTCTTTTATAATCATAATTTCCCTTTTAAAAACACACTTATTATCAACCACCCTGCACTGAAAGTACAGGGTTTGATGTGAGGACTGGAACTCCTTCTATGCTAAAGCATACTAT
>CALWAJ010000083.1 GCA_944373065.1 uncultured Bacilli bacterium | reverse complement strand
CCTTTATAACTATTTGTAGGCTCTACTTCTTCTAACACATATGGATTATCTAGTGTTCCATCTCCTGTTAAGGTCATGTTTTCTGTTGATATATTGATTACTGGACGAATAGCATAGTTACTATCCACATACTTGCTATACAAGTAATCAACCTCAAACCAAACATAAGCATTACCATTAGAGAAAAAGGCCGGTGTCATACTCAAATAATTTAGTCCATCTTCTCCTGGATTTAAATAACTATTTCCTGTAACACTTCCTGATTCTCCGGCATACACTAACTCATCTGCTGTTATTAACCCTGCTTTTAATCTATAACTTCCTCCATAACTTTCATTAGTACTTGGACATATAAAACTAGGGGCATTATCTTTAGCAAAATTATAATATTCTTGATCTAATCTATCCACACTTGAAAAAAGTATATTGTCTTCTTGTTCTAAGAAAATACTACTATCACTACAGTATCTTCCTAATATTACATATTTATCATAATTAGGATTACTTCCTAACGTATTATTATACCAAGTATCTACTTCTTTCTTTATAAAACTATCTGTCCCATTATCATAGGTATATCCACTATATTTAGGGTCATTTATCTCTAAATTATATGGTGTATTTCCAACTCCACATAATAAACTACTAAAACCACCTATATCCATATGCGTGATTCCACCTGTGGTTTTACCTACACAATTATTATAAATAAGTCTTATAGTACCATCACCATTTACTCTTACTATCTTCCAGTACATCTTATCTCCTTTAGATGCTATCTTTGTAGGTTGACACTTTTTATCATTTCCTTCAGATTCTATACAACTATCTTTTGTTTGATAATATCTTCTTCCTCTACCATAAACATAATAATCTTCATCATATGCTCCAAATACTAAGTTATTATCATCTATATCTCCTCTATAATAATATGTTGTTCCATCTTCATCACTACTACTATATAACCCATTTGTTATATAATTAGAATCATTTAATTTATCAAAACTAGAATTAGTATAATTACCATTACTTGCATAATTAAACATCTTTGGTATCTCAGTCTTTAATTTATTATCACTTAATATCTTATTTAAAACTAAATTTGTACTATTTCCTTCTTTATAAATTTTATTTGTTACTATTACTTTCTTTTCTGTTATAGCAATAAAATTTATATTTAATGTTACTATAAATAATATTGCTAACATTATTAATTTTCTCTTTTTCATTTTTCCTCTCCTTCATTATTTTTTTACATTAAAAAGAACAGAATATATAATTATCCTGCTCTTATGTCATAATGAAAGAAAGTATTATTAATGTTTAAACTATCATTTAGATAATTTAAGCACCCCTCCCAGGTAACACATTGTAAACCCAGAGTTTTTGAAAAATGACGAATTATTTTACCCTGCATAACAATTACTCCCTTTCTTTTATCTTAATATCTTTAGGTAAATTATATCTTATAATTAGTTATTTCATCAATAGGAAATATTATAATAGACAAAGTTTTTACACTTTGTCTAAATCAACACTTTTTTTATTTTTTACTATTTTTAATTCTTAAATTATTTCTTCTATTTTGCATTTTAATTAACTTCTTTTTATTACTATTATAATCAGGTATTGGATACTTATTATCAACTCTTCCCTCTGCAATAGTAAATTTTATTAAATTATCATCAATATTACTTAATCTTTCAGAAACCTCTAACTCATTTAAAGCTTTATAAATTTTTTTTAAAGCATCTTCTAAACTAATATCTTTACTGTCATAAAATCTAAATATTTTATCGAACAAAATAACTTCATCTTCCACTCTTACATAACTAATATTATGTTGACATAAATACCTTAATAAAAAATCAATAACTTCTTCTTTTTCATTAGTATATATATTTTTTATATTCATAATTACCTTCTCTCATAATATTCATCAAAAGATAATTTTCTATCTATTATAGAACCATCATCTAATATTTCAATAATCCTATTACAAACAGTCTGATTTAACTCATGGTCTCTTGAAGTCATAATAAGTTCACCTTGGAATCTTTCAAGTCCCTTATTTAAAGATGTAATACTCTCTAAGTCCAAATGATTAGTAGGTTCATCTAATATAAGGAAATTAGGCTCTTCTAACATTAATTTACTTAACATCAAACGTGCTTTCTCACCACCAGATAAAACACTAACTTTTTTAAATACATCTTCTCCACTAAATAACATTCTCCCTAAGAAACTTCTTAGATGAGTCTCATCATCTACTTTGTAAAATTGTGATAGCCACTCTAATATATTCTTTTCTTGCTCAAAGTACCTACTATTATCTTGTGGTAAATAACCTTTATCTATTGTCTTACCAAATACTACTTCTCCACTATCTAACTCACTAACTCCTGCAAGAATATCAAATAATGTTGTCTTCGCTAAATCATTATCAGATATAACTGCTATTTTATCTCCTCTTTGAACTGTAAAAGATATATTATTAAGTATTTTCTTACCATCAACTTCTTTAACTAAATTAGTAACTTTAAGTACTTCTTTACCAATATTTTTAGTAATAGAAAAATCTATATAAGGATATTTTCTAGATGAAGGAACTATTTCCTCAAGTTCAATCTTCTCTAACATCTTCTTCCTAGATGTTGCCTGCTTACTCTTAGAAGCATTAGCAGAAAACCTTGCAATAAAGTCTTGTAACTCTTTAATTTTCTCTTCCTTCTTCTTATTAGTATCCTTCATCTGTTTTAATGCAAGTTGACTTGATTCATACCAAAAATCATAATTACCAATATACATCTTCATCTTACCATAATCTATATCTACGATATGAGTACATACTTTATTTAAAAAATGTCTATCATGACTAACAACAATTACAGTATTAGGATAATTTATTAAAAACTCTTCTAACCAACTAATCGCACTTATATCTAAACTATTAGTAGGTTCATCTAATAAAAGAATATCAGGATTACCAAACAAAGCCGATGCTAACATAACTTTAACTCTTAACTTAACAGGTATATCTTTCATATCTTTATCAAAATACATTTCATCAACACCAAGTTTAGTAAGTAATGTCCCTGCATCAGCTTCAGCATTCCATCCATCCATATCTAAAAATTCTGCTTCAAGCTCTGCTAATCTATACCCATCTTCTTCACTAAATTCTGTATAAGAATATAATTCATCTTTTTCTTTCATAATTTTATATAGTTTATCATTTCCCATAATAACAACATCTAATACTTTCATATCATCATACTGATAGTGATCTTGTTTTAATACAGAAACTCTTTCACCTTTACTAACTGTAATATCACCAGTAGTAGTTTCAATTTCCCCTGTAAGAAGCTTTAAAAAGGTACTCTTCCCAGCTCCATTCGCTCCAATTATTCCATAACAATTACCATTAGTAAATTTTAAATTAACATCACTAAATAAAGTTCTCTTATCAAATCTTAAACTTACATTATTTACTTGTAACATAAACTTCACCTCAAAACTATTAAAATTTTAACAGAAAACTAAAGAAAAAGAAAGTTATTTTAAAACTTTCTGTGATTAATAAAACAAAATGTCCGCTTTTTTCATAAGTATTTATAAAACAAAATGTCCTATTATAAAGTATC
>CALWAJ010000082.1 GCA_944373065.1 uncultured Bacilli bacterium | reverse complement strand
TCTTTTAATATTATTTCTCAAGGAGAAGTCTCTAAAATAATCAGTGAAAGTAATGATGATAGAAGAGTTGTTTTTGAGGAAGCAGCAGGGATATTGAAATATAAAAAACGAAAAGAAGAAGCTTTAAGAAAACTTGATAAAACAAATGATGCTTTAGATAGAGTAGAAGATATTATTAAAGAGTTAGAAGTACAAGTAGAACCTTTAAAAGAACAAAGTGAGAAGGCAAGGGAATATAAAACTTTAAAAGAAGAGTTAGAAAACCTTGAAATAGCATTAACCTCCTATGATATTTATAATCTATCTACTAATGAAGAAATATTAAAGAAAGAAAAAGAAGAATTAGATAAAGAGATAATAGATTTAGAAAGTACTATAAATAAAGATAGTGGTGTCTCTTTAAAGAAGAAAACAGATTTATTAAATTTAGAGAAAGACTTAGAATTTACTCAGAAAGAATTACTTAATAAAACAGAAGAGATAGGTAAGATAAATGTACAACTTAATATCTTAAAAGAACAACGAAAAAATAAAAACTTGAGTAAGAGTGAAGAAGAGTTAAGGGCTTTAATAGATGAAAAAGCTAAAATTAATAAAGATATAAGTGTTTTAGAAAATGAAATTACCATTATAAATAATGATATTACTAATATGAATGATGATATTAACTCTAGTAAGAATAATCTTAAAGGACTTAAACTTACTTTAAAAAATTATGAACAAACTCTTAGCAAGCAGGATAGAGATATTTTAACTAATAAACATAAAGTAGAATTATTAAGATTAGAAGCAGAACGTGGTAATAACTTGCCTAATGCTATTAAGAAGATATTAGAAAGTGATAAATTACAAGGTATTTATGATATTGTAGGTAATGTTATTAAAACGAAAGATGAATATGTAAGATGTTTAGATGTGGCTATTAGTAGTAGTAAAAACTTTGTTATAGTTAAAGATGAAGAAAGTGCTAAAGAAGCGATTAGATATTTAAAGAATAATAATCTAGGCCGTGCTACTTTCTTTCCTATTAATGTTATTAAGAAAAGATATGTAGATGAAAATACACTATCTATATTAAAAAATATCGAAGGCTATAAAGGGGTTTTAGCAGACTTAGTTACAACTGATAAAGATTATAAAAATATTATCTATAATCAGTTAGGACTTGTAATCGTTGCCGATGATTTAGATACAGCTTTAAGAATAAGTAAGAAGATAGATAGACGTTATAAAGTTATTACTCTAGCAGGTGATGTTATTAATGTAGGAGGTTCCATGACAGGTGGAGCTAGCTATAAAGGTAGAAGTGCTGTTATGATTAATCAAGAGATTACTAACTATACTAATATAATTAAATCATTACAAGAGTCTAATAATAAAATTACTAATGATATTAATGACACTAAAGAAGATATAAGAAAATTAGAAGATAAAATATATCTAAAAGAAAAAGACTTAAAACTATTAATAGATGAAGTTACTAATAAAAATCATACTTTACTTAATAATAAAGATACTCTTAGTAGTATTAGTGATAATATAGATAATTTATCTAGTAATGAGAATACTCTAGATACTAAAGAAGAGGATTTAGTTAATAGATTTTATGATTTAAGTAGTTTTAAAGAAAAGTTAGAACTTAAAATAACTACTCTTAAGAAAGATATAAAACTTCTTAAAGAGAAAATTGAAGAAGATGAAGAGAAGAGTAAATATAAAAATAACTTAATTAGAAAGACAGAAGAAAAAAGAAATAGTTTAGAGTTAAAACTTAAAGAAATAGATGTAAAGCTTGATAACTTACTTAATACTTTGAGTAGTGAATATTCTATTACTTATGAAAAAGCTAGAAAAGATTATGAACTTGATGTAGAAGAGAAGGAAGCTAGAAGTAGAGTAAGTAATTATAAAGCTAAGATTAAAAGCCTTGGTATGGTTAATTTAGCAGCCATAGATGAGTATGAAAGAGTTAATACTAGATATATGTTCTTATTACATCAAAAAGAGGATTTAACGAAAGCTATCGCTACACTTCTTGAGATAATGAATGAGATGGATGAAGTTATGAAAGAGGAGTTCTTAAAGACTTTTGAATTGATAAAAAATGAGTTTAAAGAAGTCTTTAGAGCGTTGTTTCATGGTGGTGAAGCTGATTTAAAATTAACTACTGATGATATTTTAACAACAGGAATAGAAATAGTTGCTTGTCCTCCAGGTAAGAAGTTAACTACTATTAGTTTACTTTCTGGTGGTGAGAAGACTTTAACTGCCATTAGCTTATTATTTGCAATCATTAATGTTAGAACAGTACCATTCTGTGTCTTTGATGAAGTAGAAGCAGCTTTAGATGAAGCGAATGTTATGGAATTTGGTAAATATCTTGCTAATTATAAGCATAAAACTCAGTTTTTAATAATTACACATAAGAAAAAAACAATGGAATATGCTGATACTTTATATGGTATTACGATGCAAGAGTCAGGAGTATCTAAACTTGTTAGTGTTAAATTAACTAATAATGAGGAAATAATATAAAAATGACTACTAGATTTTTCTAGTAGTCATTTTTAACTAAGTTCACTATAAATAGCTTTATCATAGTTATGTTGTTCATTTTCTATTTCTTCTAATTCAGGGGTTGTTATTAGGAAAAAGTTATATTCTAAAATATCACTACCATCATTAGTTATAGGATCATCCCAAGTAAGGTCTAAATGATACCAAGTATTGTTTAAATTAACAGCATTCCAAACATGATTTTCACTTGCTATTTTATAACTCTTTATATTTAAATCTTCTAAGAATAGTTCCATTGCATCAGTATAACCTCCACATAAACTATAACCTTCTAAAAGAGTTCCATAAGCAGTATCAGACTTATAATTAACAATATTATTATCACTTCTATCTTTATCATATTTACTATTATTTATAATATAATTATGAGCTTGTTTTATCTTTTCTTCATCACTCATAGTATTATTCCATATTTCTTTTTCTATTTCTTTTACTTTAGCATTTATTAACTTTATTTCACTACTATTATAAATATGATCAATCTTAAGAGTTACTTTTCCATAATCATCATAAGTTGTTTCTAAGTGTCTAAAACTATTAAAAGGATGGACAAAATTATTAATGGCTGATAAAGTCTTTTGATCATTAGCAAGATTATCTACATCAGTTAGACATTCTTTATAATCATCTTGGCAGTAAAAAGAAAATTCATCTTCTCCAGAATTTAGAATAGTAAAATAAATATTTAATAAATCTTGATAATTTTTAGGAGAGAAGTCATCTGTTAAAGAAACAAAGTTAAAACTATAATCTCTACTATAATCATTACTTGCTGTTAAAACTACTTCCTTTTGTTCTTTGACAATATAAGTTCTATATAAATTATATAAAGGCTTTCTGAAGGCAAAAGTAAATCCAAATAAAATAATTAAAAAAATTAGTATAATGTATTTTTTCATAACATCCTCCTATTTAATTCTAACAGTGATGATTTGTTTTGTAAATGATAAAATAAAAAGAGCTTTAAATTGCTCTATATTTATCACTGTCTTTAAAAGGTTTTTTTGGATCAATATAATCTGTAAACATAATACCATTTAAATGGTCTATTTCATGTTGAAAAGCAATTGCTAGTTCTTCTCTTCCGAAGTTTGACAGTTTGAGTATTTGATAATCTTAAAACACCCCTTATAGTATAAGGCTTTTTTTATGTCAAATT
>CALWAJ010000081.1 GCA_944373065.1 uncultured Bacilli bacterium | reverse complement strand
TACTTTAGATAATATCTTAAACTTATCAAAATCTCTTTTTAAACTAAAATCTCTATCATATACAAAAGAAGTTCTCGTCTTTAACAATTTTTTTAATCTTAAATTATTTATTTTTCTCACCTTAGATTCTATCTCTAAACGTTTATTTTCACTATAGTCATTTGTAAACTGATAATAATAGTTCCTAACGTAATCATTACTTAAAAGAAATATCCCTAACTCTTTAGATAAAGTCCTAGCAACTTCTGTTTTACCACTACCAGCATATCCTGACAAAGCTATTACACATGGCTTTTTATATTTAATAACTTTATTAATAGATAAATCCATTTCTTTAACAAAATCTTTATCTTGCATAATATCCTCCTAAATTTAGTATATTATACTACAAAATTTCTAAAAAAAAACAAATATAAATCAAAGACTTCTTTCATAAAGTATAAAGAAAGGTATGATGATTATGAAAATAGGACTTCCCAAAGCATTACTTTATTATTACTATGCTCCTTTATGGAAAGCATTTTTTGATGAATTGAATGTAAAATATATTGAAAGTAGTGATACCACTTCTAAAACTTTATTATTAGGAAAGGAAAAAAGTATTGATGAAGCATGTCTAGCTTTAAAAATATATCTAGGTCATATTAGAGAGTTAAAGGATAAATGTGATTACATTTTAGTTCCTAGAATCTTCTCTTTAAAGAAAACAGAACAAGTTTGTACTAATTTTAATTGTATCTATGATTTAGTAAGAAATACTTTTAAAGATATAAAAATTTTAAATTACAACATTGATGTCAAACGTCATTACACTGAAAAAAATGCTTTTATAAAAATAGGCAAAGAACTAGGTTTTAGCATAATAGAATCTAGAAATGCTTATAAAAAAGCGAAAGAAATAGAAAAAACATATTATTTACAAGAAGAAAAAAAAGCAAAAGTTGCTTTAAAGACAAACAAAACTAAGATACTTCTTTTAGGACATCCTTATATTTTAAAAGATAATTTAATTGGCAAAAGTATTATTAATTACTTAGAAAAAAATAATATCTCTATTATTTATAGTTGTCAAATACCAAGAGATTTAATAGAATTTAATTGTAGCAAGATATCTACAAAGATTCATTTCACTATGAATAAAGAAGAAGTAGCAGCTTTTAATTATTTTAAAGACAAAGTTGATGGCACTATTATTTTAACAGCATTCCCCTGTGGACCTGATTCTCTAGCTAACGAAATGATTATTAGAAAAAGAAAAAAGCATCCTACTCTTCTCTTAACCTTTGAAGATTTAACAAACAACACCGCAGTCATTACAAGATTAGAGAGTTTTCTTGATATGTTAAAAGGAGGAATTCATCTATGAAACAATTAGTAGCATTCCCTCAACTAGGTAATTATTTTAATCCAATAAGAAAGTTAATAACTAACACCACCCATCTAAAAGTAATAGAGATGCCCAAAATAACAAAAGAAACTATCGCTCTAGGTAGTAAGAACTCTCCTGATACCGTCTGTGTGCCTTTTAAATACAATATAGGTAATTTTATAGAAGCCCTTAATAAAGGGGCAACAGTTCTTTTCCAAGCAGGAGGTGGTTGTAGATATAGATATTATGCCGAAGTTCAAGAAACAATTTTAAAAGATTTAGGTTATAACTTTACTATGTATCAAATAGGAGAAAAAGATCATGTCAAATTTAATGATCTTTACAAGATAATGTTAAAGTTAAATCCCTATTTAACAAGAAAAAAACTAATAAAAGAGATATTAAACACGCTTCTATACATATACTACTTAGATAAATTAGATATTTACATCAGAAAAAGAGTTGGCTTTGAAAAGAATAAGAATAGTTTTAAAAAGATAAAAGATGACTTTATAGAAAAAGCCAACAAAGAAAATAGTATTATAAAGTTAACAAGGTTATATCAAAAGGCTAAAAAAGAATTAAGAAAGGTAAAAATAGATAAGCCAAAAGAACCATTAAAAGTAGGAATTATTGGTGAGTTATATACATCTATGGAGCCTTTTTCTAATTATGAACTAGAAAAATTACTAGCAAGTTTTAATATTGAAATTAAAAGATTTACTAATTTAAGCTATTTACTATGGCAAAAAAAGTTAATGGAATGGTATATGAAGTTAAAGATTAAAAAGTACTGTAAATATACTTTAGGAGCAGATGGTCTTGATAATGTCTATAGAGTTAGATGGCTTAAAAAACATAAATATGATGGTATTATTCATATAAAGCCTACAGGATGTACTCCCGAAATAGGAGCAATGCCTATAATTATGAATATAGCCAAAGATTTAAACATGCCAATTATCTTTTTATCTTTTGATGAACAAACAGGAATTGAAGGATTAAATACGAGAATAGAAGCATTCTATGATTTATTAAAAATTAAGAAGGAGGAAGAAAATGGAAGCAAGTCTCGGAATTGATATAGGTTCAATCTCTACTAAAGGAGTAATATTAGATAATGATAATAATATCTTAGCAAGTACTTATCTTTGGACTGAAGGTAATCCTATAAAAGCCGTTAAGAAGGTTTTAAAAGATTTAGAAAGACAAATAGATAAAGATGTAAAGGTAACATCAGTTGGTACAACAGGTTCAGCTAGAAAGCTTATAGGAACAATGCTAGGAGCAACAAGTATAAAAAATGAAATAACAGCTCATGCTATAGGTACTTTATCAAAATATCCAAACATCAAAACAATTCTAGAAATAGGAGGACAAGACTCAAAGATAATTCTCCTTGATAATGGAATTGTAACAGACTATGCTATGAATACACTCTGTGCCGCAGGAACAGGAAGTTTTCTATCTAGTCAAGCAAAACGTTTAGGATTAAACGTTGAAGACTTTGGTAAAATCGCTCTAACTAGCAAAAATCCTACTAATATCGCCGCCAGATGCACAGTCTTTGCCGAAAGTGACTTAGTTCATAAAATACAGATGGGTTACAAAAGGAATGATATTATAGCAGGACTATGTTATAGTGTTGCCTCTAACTATCTTAACAATGTTGGTAAAGGAAAAAAGATAGAAGGCCCTATAATATTTCAAGGCGGAGTATCTAAAAATATCGGTGTAAAGAAAGCTTTTGAAGATTTACTACACGAAGATATTATAGTAGATGAAAATGGTCATTTAATGGGAGCGATAGGTAGTGCCATCTTAGCAAGAAAAACAGGAATAAAGAAAGAATTTAATTTTAAAGTAAAGGATGCCAACTTTGAAACAAGTGGTATTGAATGTAAAGGATGTCCTAATCACTGTGAAATAATAGTAGTTAAAAAAGATGACAAAATATTAGATTCATGGGGTAATAGATGTGATAAAGGAGCCTTAAAAGTAAAAGAGCAATAAAAAAGAGCTTTAAATTAGCTCTCTTTTTTATAAATCTTTATATTTCTTTTTATAATATAAAAATCCAAAAGTACCTAATATTACTATTAGAATTAAACCTATAATTATATATAAACTACTCATTGTTACAGGATTACTTATGACTGTTACTTCTATTTCATAACTTGTTCCATCACTTCCTATTCCTGTTATTACTGTTGTTCCATTCTTTAAGCCTATTATTTTTCCGTTCTCTATTTTAGCAATAGTTGAATCTTTTACTGTCCAGATAACTCCACTTAAATCTAACTCTTCTTCAAAAGCTGTAACATCATCTACACTACTCCCCACTTCTATTGTTACTTTTCCTTTATAACTATTTGTAGGCTCTACTTCTTCTAACACATATGGATTATCTAGTGTTCCATCTCCTGTTAAGGTCAT
>CALWAJ010000080.1 GCA_944373065.1 uncultured Bacilli bacterium | reverse complement strand
TGATTATTAATATCTTCAATTTTAATAAATTTAGAAAGAAAGATAATAATTTTCCAAATAATTTTATTAATTCTATTTAAAAATTGAATAATTAGTGATATGATTTTAGACATGACAAATACCTCATTTCTATGATTGTTTTATTCTAAAATCATTATATAGGTATTTGTCATTTTTTGATAGTAGAAAATGTTAAAAACAGGGGTGATTAGTAAAATATGCTATTTATCCTTGCAAAATAAAGGAAAGGGGTATTGGAAAGTATATAACCTTTCACAATACCGAAGTTATTGTAGAGTCTAAAAATGAGAAAGTAAGTGAAAAAATTAAAGAACTACTTAATAATCTTGATTTTCCTGTAAATAGTGAAGAAGTTGTTAAATAAAATACTTAGACTAAATTAATCTAAGTATTCTTTTATTTTGCTATAACTATTAACTAGTACTTCTTCTATCCCTCTTTTACAATTAGCAGGGGATGGAGATGGAAGTTTAATCGCTTCTATTCCAACATCTTTAAGAAGATATTTATTATATAAACTATATGCCTTAGTACCAGTTGTAAATATTGCTTCAATATTACTATTATCAACAATTTTCTTAATATCATTAGGTATAACATCTTTAATACTACTATCACTTGATGCTGTTATATTACAACTATATACGACATCAAAAAGAGCAATTTTATGAGTTAAGAGAAACTTTTCTCTATCTTGATTAGAACTTACAATATCTTCCTTAAATACCTTTTCTAAAGTAGACCAAAATCTATTTTTGGGATGAGCATAATAAAAACTATTTTCTCTTGATTTAATAGAAGGAAAGCTTCCTAATATTAAAACTTTAGACTCACTATTATAAATTGGTTTTAATGGATGAACTACTTTCAAAAATACCACCTCTTGTGTTAGTATAATTATAGAATTTGTTTTTGTAAAGAAGGTGTTTTAATGCAAGATATAAATTATTTATTATATAGGTTATCTAAGTCAAAGTTTAGAAGTAGTTTTCATCTTAAAGAAAAAGATATAGAATATATTGATAAAAAAGGATTAGACAAAGTTAAAGAACATGCTTATGACTTTATAAATAAAAGATTAAAGCCAAGTGTTATTCCTAATGATGGTAAACAAACACCTATGAGAGGACATCCTGTTTTTATAGCAGAACATGCAACTGCAACTTGTTGTAGAGGATGTCTAAATAAATGGTATGGTATTCCAAAAAACAGAGAATTAACTGATATGGAAGTAGATTTTATAGTAAAAGTAATCATGACGTGGATAGAAAATGAATATAAGAAAAGATAGCTATGATATTTTTAGCTATCTTTTTATAATCCATATCTTTTATTAAATTTTTCTATTTGACTTAATCTTTGAGTTTTTTTTACTAATGTTTTACTATCATCTACAGTTGACTCTTTAGTATAATCATCAAAAATTTCTTCTCTTTCTTTTTCTTCATTAAGTATACTAGAACTTGGAATATTATTTCTTTTTGATATATTAAATTTTATTTCGTTTAAAATATAATCGTCATCTCCAAAATATATCTGATTTAAATATACTTCATTTATATAACCTTTATTAAATTTTAAAGTGGATTGTATTGCTGTTGGCATTGGTTGATTAATATTAGATAAAGAAGGTACTGTTATGTGTAATGTACCATCTTCTTTTTGTTTAACACTATATTTATGAAGGTGACCATGGAAAGCGATAGCCACATCGCTTTGTATAAATATACTTCCGTTAAGTTTATGAAAAAGATGAATTGTATCATTTTTTAAATGAACGAATGTGTTGCCATAGTTACCAACAATAATATCATGTCTATAGTTTTTTAACATAGTAATAATATCCTGATTATTCATATATAAACCGCTAAAATCATGGTCGCCAGCTGTAGAGATAACTAATATATTTTTATCAAATGGAAAGTTCTTAATTACATGTTCAATTTGATAATAAGTGTCTTTAATATTTTGATTTCCTTTTGCATAAGTTCCATCTATTATATCTCCACAAAGAAATATAATATGTATATTATTTTTAATACAATAATTATAAACCCTATCTAATAAATCTAATCTTTCCAATTCATTACCACAATGTAAATCAGAAATCTCTAGAGTGTTTATTTCAATTTCGTTATGAGAAGTTATTATACTTATATCTTTTTTACTATAAAATTCCCCAAGTCCAGAATTGCTTTTAATCGGTCTATATACAATTGCACCATTAGAATAATATTTTCTATTATAATGAAAACCTTTATTCTGTAAAATAGTTAAATTGTTGAAAAGCTGTTTGTTTGAAATATTTAAAATATGACATATCTCATTGCAAGTTTTTCCTTCATTTATTAGCTCTATCAATTTTGTTGTCTGTTCTGACATCATAATAATATTCCCCCTGTCTTTATTAGTAAAATAAAACTAAGCCAAAAGACCTAGTTGAATCTCTATATATGGTGGGCTGTTAGGGATTCGAACCCTAGACCCATTGATTAAGAGTCAATTGCTCTACCAACTGAGCTAACAGCCCATAAACTGATTACTCATATAATATAGCATAGAAATTCTAAAAAATAAAGCATTTTTTGTTACAAAATGCCAAAAAATTCTATGATACTACAATTTTATCTCAAAATTTTCTGTTGGTATTATTAAATTTTTAATAGGATTATCTAAAGCGACTTCTCTAGTGCTATTACGCATATGAGTAGCGATTATTTTTTTATTTGGATACTTTTTACATATTTCTTTTATATCCAAAAATCCCATATGAGATTTATCACCATCTTCTTTTAAACTCATATCTAAAATAGAAACATCTGAAACCTCTACAATTTTATCAATAGCATTACAATAACTAGAATCTCCAGAAAAGCCAACAGTCTTACCATTAATATTAATAATATAACCAAAGCATGGTTTCATAGTACCATGTTTAACGTTTATAGAATTAATCTTAATATTATCATCTAAAATTATGTTATTTCTGCCTTTGTGTTCAATAAACTCAATATTAATATTTTCCATAACTTTACGAAAATCATAAGGAAAACCTAAACGAAATAATTTCTGTATTTTCTTAGTAGTTCCATATGGGCAAATAACTTTTATTAAAGTTTTATCGTGATTAAAATATTTACCTAACATTAAAAAAGGTAAATCAAAAAAATGGTCTCCATGTAAATGAGTAATAATTATAGTATCTATTTTTAAAATATCATAATTTAAATGCTTTAAGTATTTTATAATTCCATTAGGAACATCCACTAAAATATGGTCATCAATAATAAGAGAAGCACTCATATAAGAAGAACCAATAGAACCACTTCCTACAATATTTATTTTCATATCATCACCGTTTTAAGTATAACAAAAAACTAGATTAAAATCTAATCTAATTTTTATTGAATATGTTATCTTATAGATTTTTTTAAAAAGGAACAACTTCTTTATTAACTTGTTTATTAATAAAATGCTGTACAATAAGTAAAACTATACCAAGAATAATACCAATAAATGTAATCATATAGAATGTATCAGTAACAGGTTTTAAGATAATAGTAGCATTTGCAACACTAGACATTCTATCACTTACTAAAGCCATTAATCCATTAAATAATAGAGTAGATATCGCTACTGTTATAGAAACAATACCAATATATTCTAAAAAGTTCTTCTTCTTAAAACTACTTACAAATAATAATACTGCAATAACTGCGATTATTATATAAAGAGTAGTATGTAAATTATCATCTCTACAAAGCTTAATAATATCAACTAAAAACTGTCCACTACTAGATACTTCTTCATCACTATCATTACTACTAGTTCCATTAATAACAACGCTTAAATTATTATTAATCGCTTCATTTGCATAACTTTCTAATTCACTTTTCTCATTATCATCTAAATTAAGTTCATATTTCTCATTTGCCTTATCAATAAATTCTCTAGTCTCTTCATTAACTTCAATATTACCATTATTTAAATAAGCATCAATTCCTTGCTGTAATATTTCATTAACATAATCTTTCGCTTCCTCAGTCTTTAAAATAGAATCTACTTTATCAGAAGAAACACCATAACTATCTGCAT
>CALWAJ010000079.1 GCA_944373065.1 uncultured Bacilli bacterium | reverse complement strand
CAAGTGACATATTATATATTAACTTTAGGACATTTTCAAAAGTTAACACTTAAGACATTATCATAAGTTAATCATATGCTTACTATAAAATTAAGGTTAAAAAATTGACAAAGTAACAAAAAAATGTTATAATATGACTACATTCGATGAAGGGGGAATAAAGAATGGAAAATTTAAAATTTGTAGTATTTAATACTAATAATACTTATGGTAATACTAAAGGAGGAGCTGGAAAGGCTAACAGATTAAAAATAGCTGAAGAAGTAGGGTTTGATTTAAATCGTTTATTCATGACTTTACAACCTAAAGAAGCTAAAGATAGAGGTTCAGTTTATGTTTTAACACCTGAAGACTTAGCTAATTATAAAGATTTATATGATTATGATGTATATGCCGATACACCAAAAGTTACACCTGATACACCTGGGGTAGCAATTGGTTTTAATATTTATGATGGTGCTAATATAGTTGCTATGAATACAAAAACAATGGAAGCAACTTCAACATTCTGCCCAGGAACACATATTGATGCTGAAGTTCCAAAAGGAATCGCTGAAGTTACAGGTGGTAATCCAGAAGATATAATAGTTGATGTTTCACCTTTTGCACATGTTTTACCTTTATACAATGCTAATGATAAAAACTGGATGCCAGGCTATGTTAATAACATGGAAGTTTGGGAAGATGCTCTAACTAGAGATGAAAAGACAGGTATTTTATATATTAATCAATTAAAAGCAATAAAGAAAGGTTTACTTGCAGGTGGTATTAAAGAAGAAAACATCGTTTGGGGTGAAGATTCATTCTATACTACAGATGCTAATGGCAATTTTCTTTATCCATCTTTACAAAGAACAAGAATGGTTCCAGATTTAGCAAATCCAGGTAAATTCTTAATTGATGAAGAAACTGGAACATACCTTAATGATGATAAACAAAATGGTAGTTATATGCATGGTGTTGCATTACTAGAAGAAACAAAAGAGCCATATGCTAATGAAAATATTAAAGTTTATAGTTATGGTTCTGCTAGAAGAAGATAGAGTCGAAATAGACTCTTTTTTCTTTTTATGATATTATAATTATATAAAAGATATATTCAAAGAGGTATGCTATGGAAACATTAAAGGAAATATTAAATGCAATTATGAAAGTTTATAATGAAAATTTAGATAATGATAAGAAACATCAATTATTATCAACTTTATGGACTAAATACTATAAACTAAGTGAAAAACTTAATATTAAATTAGATGAAGCTTATAATCTATATTTAATAGGTGAAAATGAAAGCTATATAATTTATCAAGAACCTGAAAGAAAAGAAATAGATAACAAAAAGTTGCAAATAGTTTTAAATCACTATAATGAAATTAAAAATAATGAATTTAAAGAAGGACTTACAAGCGAAGAAATTAAAGTATTATTAGATTATAGTATAGAAAATGCTAGAAAAGCTTTTGACAGCTTAGGTATTAATGTAAAAACTAATTCTCTAAATGGCTTCTGTGAACTTGGTCAAGCTCTAACAATAATGCCTTTAGAAAATTTAGGATTAGAAGTTACTAAAAATAGTGCCACTGCATGTTTTAATTATCCATTTAATCATGTTTTTGGAACAGTTACTTTTCCATATCAAGATAATGAAAAAGTAATAGATAAAACATATTTAATAGATTCAACATATCGTCAATTCTTCTCCACAGTTCGTTGTAATGAAGGTAGATATTATACAGAAGAAGAAAATACTAATTTAAAAGTAGCTCCAGATCCAGGATATTTCATAACAGACATAGTTTTTGCTAAAACTCTAATGAAAGATGGATATATTGAATTAACAAAAGAAAATGCTAAAAAATATGGAGAAGCTTTTTATAAAGCTAGTATTACTTTAAAAAATATAGAATTATTGCAGAACAATGATATAGATTATTATAGTAATATTATTTTAAACAGCGAAGATTATAAAGTTAATAAAAATGAATTAGAAGGTTTAAATACATCATTTCCTAAAAGTAACTCTAAAATTATATAGTGATATATTTTCTTCCTATAGTATAAAATACTATAGGAAGAAGGAAATAAAATGAATAATTTAAAATTTAATAATAAGGTATTACAAATAGGTCAATATGCAATATATAAGAAAGGAACAGCAGATTTTGCAAATTTACGTATTATTGATATTGATAATAAGTATGGGACTATGACTACTAATGCTCTTTTTTTTGAAGATGAATTATCTTATGATGCTAGAAAGGCAATCTTTTTAGAACGACGCAAAATGGCTGCCAAAGATAATAAAGAGGCTTTTGACCCATATAAATTTTATATACCAAAACAAGATGGTAAAGGGCAAGCAGTAGAAATTACAAAAGAAATGGTAGAATCTTACAAAGATGGTTGGGACCTAGATATTGAAGCTGACATTTTAATTACAACTGATAAAGTTCCAGGAGTTGTTACTGGTTTTCCAGTTGCTGATTGTCCTGTTATTGTAGCAAGTGACTTAAAGAATGGTATAACTGCTACTGCTCATTGTAGTGCAAAAATGATTAATAATTATTTACCAATTAAAACTGTAGAAGCTCTACAAAGTATGTACAATAGTAAAAAAGAAGATATTTTTATTTATGTAGGAGCTCATGCAGGAAAAGATTGGACTTATGATAGATATCCTGATTTTGCCACTGAAAGCTTTTGGCGAAAAACAGGAGCAGTATCTAAAGTTAAAGATAATGATTTTAGAATTAACATGGATAAAGCTTTACTTTATCAACTTAATCCAGATGAATATGAAACTTACATTATAAACACAGATAATACTATAACTAATTCTAACTATTATTCAAACCATGCCTATACAAAAGGCAATAAAGAAAAAAAAGGACGTAATTTTGTAGGAGCTTACTACCAAAAAATAAAAACTTTATAAAAAGAGTCAAAAATAAAAGACTCTTTTTTCTTTTTATGATATACTTTTAACTAGGAGGAAGTATGAAAAAGATTAACCTAGATAAAGTAAATTACATACAATATGGTAATGCTAAAGGTAAAGATATTATTTTACTACATGGCTGGGGACAAAATATTGAGATGATGGAGCCTCTTGGTAATCCCTTGTCAAGTAAATATCATATTACAATATTAGATTTTCCTGGCTATGGTAAAAGTGCTGAACCTGATGAAGTATGGGGAGTTAGTGATTATGCTGAACTTGTTCATGAGTTAGTTAAGAAGTTAAAAATTAAAAAGCCAACTTTAATAGGACACTCTTTTGGTGGTAGAGTAGCAATAGTTTATGCGTCAATCTATGAGGTAGATAGAGTAGTCTTATTTGGAGCCCCTTGTGTTAGAACTAAAAAAGGCTTAACATTAAAGGAAAAAATGTTAAAAAAAGCCAAAACTTTACCTGGAATGGGAAAAATTGCCGAGATTGCTAAAAATTATATTGGTTCTGAAGATTATAAGAGTGCAACTCCTAAAATGAGAGATATATTAGTAAAAACAGTTAATGAAGATTTATCTGATTATGCTAAAAAAATAACTGCTCCAACTCTTTTAATATGGGGAGAGATGGATGAAGCAGCACCACTTGAGGAAGCTAAACTCTTAGAAGAATTACTTCAAGACGGAGCCTTAATAGTTTTACCAGGAACACATTATGCATATCTTGAAAATTTGAATCAAGTTATAAATATTATAAATAATTTTATGGAGGGATAATATGATTGAAATATTTTTAATTTTAGTTGCTATCATAGCAATTATTATCAAATCTAAAAAAAGTTTACATATGTTACAACAAAACTTATATAATGAAAACAACCGTTATGTTAAATGGGTCGTTAATAATAGTTCTAACTTCTTTTCTCTTGAACTGCTAGCAGTTCTTATAGTAGCAGTTGCTAATGTCTTCTTAGTTAATGATGAAACTATAAGTTTAATCTTAAATATCATAGCTATTATACTATATTTAATCTATGCTATTAAATTTAGAATTGACTTAAAAAATGAGCAGGTAAAGAAACCTTTAGTAATAACAGCTAGAGTTAAAAGATTAATTGCGACTACTACAATATTACATTTAATTCCTATAGTGTTTATTTTTATCTATAGAGATGAATTATTAATTAGTCACTTCTTAATTTTTATCTTTATATTATTTGCATATTTAAATACTTTTGTAATCTTACTTGCAAACTTTATTAATAAATATACTTTAGAAAAATATGTATATCATCACTTCAAAAGTATGGCTGTTAAGAAGTTAAAGAGTATGCCTAACTTAAAAGTTATCGGTGTAACAGGTAGTTATGGTAAGACAAG
>CALWAJ010000078.1 GCA_944373065.1 uncultured Bacilli bacterium | reverse complement strand
AGATTCTCCTCCATTATAGATAGAATCTAATGTCTTATCACCATATTTCTTTTGTAGTTTATCATATTCTTTATATAGCTTTTTAAACTTTTCTTGCATATTGCACTTACCTTTCTTTATCAAAAACTATTTATATAAATAAACTTTATCTTTGCTATCTTTACTATCTTCTTTCTTAAAAGTTTCAAAACCTTTTAATATATAATTTAGGCTTTCAGCATCTTGGTATAAATGGAGTTTGTTCTTATAACAATTATCTATTAAATCAATTATATCTTGACTTGGTTCAGAATTTACTTTAGTAATAGTAGCAGTACAGGTAGGCATTTTTAAAGAAGAATATTCTCCATCAAATTTTTCTAACAAATCTTTACATACACCAAAATAATATAAGAAGTTAATTATGTTTTCAATATCGCATCTATAAGTATCATCTTCTTCTTTTTTAAAACATAGACTAACCCCTGTTATTTTGTTACTATCAGACATTCTATATAAAACTAAAGCATTATCTCCTCCAGCGCCAATATATTTACTACCATCTTTTGTCTTTCCATAAAAGGTTTTTATTTCATCATTTGAAAAACCTAATAAACTTATTTGCATAATCTATTCCTTTCTTTTTTATACTTACATTATATCATTTAATACTTTATTTTTTTAACTAGTCTTAAAATTTTACTTTTAATAAAATTATTTTTGGTTTGTTCTTTAGGTTTATGATAGCTTTCTAAAATTCTATTATTTTTTTCTACCGTTTTTTCATTTAGGCTATATAAATTTTCATCAAATTCATCATCTATTAGAGAAAACATATCAGTAGTTGGATAGACAGCCTTAGAGTTTCCATGTTTAAATTCTAAAGTATATCTCCATCTCCATATATAATAACTATTTGATGTTCTGTATAAACATCTATTAAAGAAGTCTTGTAAATGCTCATCCTTATTATTCTTGTAAGTTTTACACATATCCATATATTTATTGATATCATCACTATATTTTTGATACTCTTCATCTTCTTTAGATTCACTTTCTGATGATGGTCCTACAATATTTTTTCTATCTTCAATAAACTTATATATTTCTGTGTTTTTTAATATGTTTGATGATATCACTCTAACATCATCAAGAGAAAAAATATCATTGTATGTATCAATATCTGTTATAAAGCCAAAACTAGTATCAATTACGGTTTTAATGTCATCATTATTAATAACTAAAAAAGTATGTTCATACTCATCTATTTTATTAGAACTTCTTTCGTTATAATGTGCAGCATAATTTCTTAAATTACAAGTATAAATCTCAAATTCTTTAAAACAGAGACTTAAGGCAATGGCACAAGCATGACATCTTCCATTTGACATTGATGATTTTAATAATTCTTTAACCTTAATACCTAAAAAATAGTAATCTGGTAAATTATTAAGAAAACTAGCATTATATTTAGCTCTTTTAATTTCATAAGGTCTATGCCAATCATCTTTTATTAAGCCAGTCCACCAACCTGCTCCTCTTTTATATTGTAAATAATCATAGTATATAATCTTATCATTTTCTTGAGCATTTAATATTTTTACTTCATATATACTCATTATAAATCCCCCTTAAGTTGGTATTTATAATATCACAATATTCTTTAGAAAACAAATATACTAGTATTACCGATAGTCGAATTTAACTCTTAATATAAGTTTTATGCTTATCTTCTTCATTAGACCTAATTAAATACTCTTTATATAAATCAGATGGAATAACTTTTTGTGGAATTTTTATCTCTTTTATCTTTTGAAATATTTCTTGCATCTTTTCTATTCCAATCTTATTTTGAGCATCCTGCATTCTAGATGGTGTTAAATCATATCTTAAATATAATTGTTCATATAAAAATTGGTCTCTTGTTTCAAAAGCAAGCTGTGAACTGGCATTTACAAAGTCAATATGAAAATAAGTCCATGAATAATCTAACTTTATTACATAATGTATTCTTTTAGACAAATTCAAGACATGTTCATTTTCTAAATAAAAATCTAATAATTCTCCTATATTACCTTCATATTTTTCAATATCATATAATTCTAAAGAATCATTATTTCTTCTTTTTCTAGAATTAAAATTATTTACAAAGAAGTTTTCATCAAAGTTATTTCTAAACTGCTCTTCGGTTACATTTTCTTTTCTTTCTACATCTATAATTACATATCTATAAAGGTGTATTTTTAAAATTAAGTAATTTTTATCATTATGTTTTAATAACTTAATATCTTCTATACTGCTATATTTATCAAAATATTCAATATTATTCTCACATATAACATTAAGCTTATCCCATACTTCAGGAATGAACGATAACTTATCAACTAGTTCAGTTGCATTAACCCCTTCTTCTACTTCAAAATATTTGGAAAATAAATTATCTCTTAATTCTTCCTTATCAGTATTATTGTACATATTATTTCTCCTTTTTAATAATTTAATTCATTCCACCAGTCATTATTCTAAACTTAGTATTATTATTCCATATCTCTAATAGTTTTTCAAAGTTATCATCAGGATTTAACATTAGGACTGCTAAATTATCTAATTCAATATATTCTTCTTCACTTAATTCTAAGTTTTTATCAACAATATATTTGGGTAAATGTAAGAATATTATTTCATTATTCATTAAAGAATGAAAATCATAAAATAATCCATGAAGTGCTCCTTTTAGTCCATAGGTTCTAGGTGTTGAAGAATAATAGATATCTTTATCAGACATTTCTTTATTTCTTAACTTTAAATAGGCTTCTGCTCCAAAGATAAATTTATCTCTTGGTATATCTAATAAATCAAAATCAATTCCATACTCCTTTAATGTCCTATCATCAAAATACATATCAGCATCTACTAAAGTCCATCTTTCTTTTTCTTCATT
This sequence comes from uncultured Bacilli bacterium, assembly GCA_944373065.1. Lineage (GTDB taxonomy): Bacteria > Bacillota_I > Bacilli_A > RF39 > UBA660 > Onthousia. The sequence goes on along the minus strand of CALWAJ010000078.1, from coordinate 1,531 downwards.
GTAATACTCTGTAATCCAATGGTCTCCTGCCCCATTACCAAGACAAGCATAATTAGCAAAACCACTTCTTACTCTTGCCGGAATTCCTTTAGCTTTTAAAATTGCTGCTAGTAGTATAGCTTGTTCTCTACAACACACATGTATTTTATCTTCTATAGTTCTATCTATAGTATAGTTTTTATTTCTTCTTAATAATTCTGCTAACATAGAAATAGCGGTAGGATACAAATCATTTTCAAAACATAAACTCGTTTCTTTTAATTTAGTCATATCCCCATAAAAAGAATTAGAATTATTTCTCATTTCTTTATCTTTCATATCAAAAGGATGAATAATCTGATGTCTTTGAAGATGACATAGTTCTTTAATATCATCAGGTAAAGATTTAGCAAATTCTTTATATAATCCTAAATCTGTATATAGACTTGTTTCTTTATAGAAATCAATTATTTCTTTAGTGGTCATAGATATCCCAGCTTTCTATATTCTCTTATACTTATCTAAGCGTAATACTTTACAGATATGTTTATCATTAAGTAATTCTTTTTGATTATCTAATAAGTAATTATAACAATCATCTAATTTAAATAGATTGGCAATTTTATGAAATTGATACTTACTATCCTTATTTTTTAGATATTCTTCTCTTAAAGCTATACTTATTACTTTTTTGTTACCATTAGTATCTAAATATGCAGAAGTTAAAAGTAATTGTTCTTCGAAAGAACGATTTTCTATCATTAACTTCTCACTCATTAAATAATACATATAATAATATTCTAAAAAGCTTTCATATAAATATGCCATCATCATTTGTTGATTAAAAGTTCTATTCTTTACTATATATCCTTTTTTTAAAATTCCAATAGTAGCGATTTTTTGAGATTTAGAATTAAGATAAACTTTAATAGCATTTTTTAATTCATCATAAGTTCTATAATCAGCATATAAACTAGACCGCATTATATTCATTAAATCTTTATCATATTCATTTTCTTTGGCAATAGAAATTAACTCTTCAATCTGTGATAAATCGTATTTACCATTTACTACTTCTGATTTTATTAGCATATATAAGTTTTCATTGAAATCTGATTTAATAAAACTTTTTATAAGCATTATCTGTTCATTACAATTATATCTTTCTAATAGAAGATGAGAAATAATAAGATAATAAATATCTTTATTACAACCACTCTCAAAATATATTTGTTTCAATTTGTTCTGTTCTTCTTTAGTTCTAAGATTAAGAAATAGTTCATCATTAAATAAATTTTTTGTTTCCATGTATAAGTGTCCTTTCTTAACTTATTATAGTTATTTGTGAATTGTATTATAATACCGAAACTATATTTTAACAACTATATTTTCACTGACGTTATTACTTTCTTATCTTTGCTTCTTCTATTTCTTTTTGAGCTTCCTTTAATTTCTCATTATATTCTTCCATAATAGAATAAAAATCTTGTCCAATAGAATAGAAATCTATTTTTATATGATTATTAATCTTTCCTGTTTCTTCATTTATACT
>CALWAJ010000077.1 GCA_944373065.1 uncultured Bacilli bacterium | reverse complement strand
GGTAGAAAAGAGAGTGCTACTTCTATTGCTAAAAATCTTCTTAATATGAATTTATCTGTTAAAGATGTAATGAAAGCAACTGGATTAAAGAAAAAAGATATTAAGTCTTTAACGATGTAAATAAATATATATTAATTTTGGATTTGATTAAGACTTGTAAAAATAATAAATGTAGTCTAAAATAAGTTATGTAAAATAACTTATTTTTTATTGGGTGTGGTTAAATGAAAGACTTTAAAGAAAAATTAAAACTTGTTCCAGAACTTCCAGGAAGTTATCAGATGAAAGATAAAAATGGCTATATAATATATGTAGGAAAAGCTAAGAATTTGAAAAAACGGGTTAGTAGTTATTTTAGGTCTAATGTAACTGGAAAGACAGCAATGTTGGTACAAGATATAGATGATTTTGAGTATATAGTAACGTCTAGTGAGTTAGAGAGCCTTATCTTAGAGATAAACTTAATAAAAAAATATAATCCTAAATATAATATTTTACTTAAAGATGATAAGAGTTACCCATACATTGAACTAACTAATGAAAAATATCCAAGACTTCGAGTTGTTAGAAATGTATCTAGAAAGAAGAAAGATCATAAGTTATTTGGACCATACCCTAATGTGACGGCAGCGAGAAAGACAGTAAATATGATTAATAGATTGTATCCTTTACGTAAATGTGAGAAATTACCTAAAAAAGAATGTCTTTATTATCATATTAATGAATGTTTAGGATACTGTATAAAAGATATAGATAAAGATACTATTAAATCTATGACAGATGAAATAATAAGCTTTCTTAAAGGAAATAGTAGTTTTATTAAAGAGAAAATTACAAAAGAAATGGAAAAAGCAAGTAATAGTTTAAACTATGAGAAAGCAATTGAATTAAGAGAAATGTTAACAGATATAGATATTACACTTACTAAACAAAATATTGATTTAAAGAAAAATTATAACTTTGATATTTTTAACTATACTGTAATTGATAATTATTTATCAATAACTGTTTTCTTTATTAGAGAAGGAGTTCTTTTTGGAAGACATCATGAAACTTTACAAACATTAGATAATGAAATAGATGATATGGAAGAGTATATTATTAAATTTTATGATAGAAATGTTCTTGCTCATGAAATACTCATTCCAGATACTTTAAATGCATCTTTACTTAGTGAATATTTACATATTAAAGTACATGTTCCTAAAAGAGGAGAGCTTAAGAAGTTAGTTGATCTTGCAAAAGAAAATTCTTTAGTAGTGTTAAATGAAGAGTTAGAAACATTAAAGAAAGATGATAGTAAAAAACAAGAAGCTTTAAATGAACTTAAGTCTTTACTTGGAGTAGATAGCGTTTCAAGAATGGAAAGTTTTGATAACTCGCATTTATTTGGGACATATTATGTAGGAGCGATGGTAGTATTTCAGGATTTTGAACCATTAAAAAATGACTATCGTAAATATAAGATAAGTACAGGAGTAAAAGATGATTTAGGAGCGATGAGAGAAGTCTTATATAGAAGATATTATCGAGCTATTATGGATAATGAAGTATTACCTGATTTAATTGTTATGGATGGTGGAGAGACACAAGTTGCAGTTTGTAAAGAGATACTTAGTAGTTTAAATCTATCTATACCAATTATAGGCTTAAAAAAAGATAATCATCATCGTACTAGTATTGTTATTGATAGTAATTATAAAATATTAGATATAAAAAGTGATAGTAACTTGTTCTTATATTTATCTAAAATACAAGAAGAGGTGCATCGTTTTGCTATTACTTATCATCGTAATATAAAAAGTAAAGGGCTTTTGTCTAGTTATTTAGAACTTGTTCCTGGAATAGGAGAAGTTAGAAGAAAAGAATTACTTAAAAAATTTGGATCAATGAAAAAGATGAAGGAAGCTAGTGTTTTAGAACTTAGTGAAGTAGTAGGAGATACAGTTGCTAAAGATTTATATAAAACACTACATGAGGAGGATAATAATGAATAAAAAAGGATTTACAATGTTAGAATTGTTGGCTGTTATAATTATACTTAGTATTTTAATGACTATAGGATATATGGCTGTGTCACAATATTTAGGACAAGCATATGATGCTACTTATAGTGATTTTGAAGAGAATATTGAAGCTGGGGCTGCTAATTATTTAATTGAACATACAGGTTCTATTCCAAATGAAGGTAAATCTATTGTTATTGATGTTTCAAAATTAATTTGTGATGGTTATGTAAAAGAATTGCAAGATCCAATGCGTGATGGACAAACATGTGATTTAAATAGTTATGTGATTGTAAAAAGAGGTAGTAATACAAATTTTAATATGGCTGTTGATTATGAAGCTTGTTTAAAATGTTCTAATTATGAAAGCTCAGCTTGTTCTAATTCTATTAGTGGTTTAAAAAGATTAACAAAAGATGCAGACTGCGAGGTTAAGTAATGAGTACAATTAGAGTAATGGATGAGATACTTGCCAATAAGATAGCAGCAGGAGAAGTAGTTGAGCGTCCTTTAAATGTAGTTAAAGAGTTAGTGGAAAATGCTATAGATGCGAAAGCTTTAGAAATTAAAATAACTTTAGATGATTCTGGAGTTAAGAAAATAGTAGTACAAGATGATGGAATAGGAATGGATAGAGAAGATGCTACTTTAGCTTTTTCTCGTCACGCTACTAGTAAATTAAAAAACTTAGATGATTTATTCAATATTTCTTCTTTAGGCTTTAGAGGAGAAGCATTACCATCTATCGCTTCTGTTTCTAATGTTCATTTAACAACAAGTAAAGATGATGTTGGTACTTCTATCATTATAAATGGTGGTAAAATAGAAAATATAGATAATGCTCCTTTAACTAAAGGGACAATGATTGAAGTTACTGATTTATTTTATAATACGCCAGTAAGACTTAAATACTTAAAGAATCTATATACTGAACTTGCTTTAATAGTAGAATATGTTAATAAGATGGCTTTGTCTTATCCTAATATTAGATTTATTTTAATAAATAATGAGAAAACTTTGTTAAATACAACAGGTGATGGTAACTTATTAAAAGTTATTTATGCTGTATATGGAATAGATGTTACTAAAAAGATGATAGAAATAAATGGGGAGAATGATGATTATATAATATCAGGGTATATTGGTTATCCTGAGATTGCTAAAACTTCTCGTAATGTTATTACAACTTTAGTAAATGGAAGAGTTATTAAAAATAGTGAACTTAATAGATGTATAATTGATTGTTATCATACCTATATTCCTAAAGATAAGTTTCCTTTAGTTGTTTTAAATATTGATGTTGATCCTATACTTGTAGATATTAATATTCATCCTCAGAAAATGGATATAAAGTTCTCTAAGTTTGATAGTTTAAAAGAATTAATTACTAAAGAGATTACTAAAAAACTAAAAGAAGTTTTATTAGTACCTCATGCTAATATTAGGGACTTAAATACAATATATGAAGTGGAAGACTCTATTTCTCTTAATACTTTAAATTATGAATTAGATGGAGATGAGGAAGAAGAAAAGGTTAAAGTTTCTTCTCCTAATTTAGAGGAGTTATCTTTTGATTTTGATAATGATAGTAAAATAACTGGTGCTAAAACAGAAGAAGTAGTTGATAATAGTTCTAGTGAAGATAATTGTAGGATTAAAGAGATGATACCTGTAGGTATTGTTCATAAAACTTATATAATAGCAGAGAACTCTAGTGGTATGTATATAATAGATCAACATGCAGCGGCAGAGCGTATTAATTATGAAAAGATTTTAAAAGCTTTGTTAGAAAATAATTATCAGGTAATTGATCTTTTAGTACCTATAAAATTAGAGTATTCTTATGATAAAGTTATTAAAATTAAAGAATATATGGAAGTGTTAAAAAATATTGGAATTGAATTAGAGGAGTTTGGTGATAATACTTTTATTGTTAGAAGTCATCCTACTTGGTTTTTTGAAGGTTATGAAAAGGAAGCAATTGAAAAGATAATAGAGATTATCTTGGAAAAAGGAGAATTTGATAAAGAAAAATTTATTTATAAAGTCGCTTCTACTATGGCTTGTAAAATGAGTATAAAAGCGAATGATTATTTGGATTTAAACTCTGCTAAAATTCTTTTGGATAACTTAAGACGGTGTGATAATCCTTTTACTTGTCCTCATGGAAGACCTACTATTATTACATATAGTAATTATGATTTAGAAAGATTATTTAAAAGAGCGATGAATTAATGATAACTCCAAAAAAATAATAAAATAATTGATTTTTTTGGAGTTATATTATATAATTTTGCTAAAGAAGGTGATAAAATGGAAAGAAATGCTATGCAAAGTCTTGTTAGTTGGAAAAATAAGAAAAATAGAAAGCCTTTACTCTTATATGGAGCTAGACAAGTAGGAAAGACATATTTAGTAAAAGAGTTTGGTAATAAATATTTTAAAGATATTATTTATGTTAATTTTGAAACTAATAACATAGTTAGTAGTATTATTGATGAGAATATTGAGCCAGATTATATTATTAAAAATTTAGAGATTGTCTTTAATAAAAAAATAGATAAAGATAATACTTTGATATTCTTTGA
>CALWAJ010000076.1 GCA_944373065.1 uncultured Bacilli bacterium | reverse complement strand
GATGCAATAATATTTGATTTAGATGGTACTTTGTGGAATACTGTTGATAGTTGTCTTAAAGCGACTAGCTTTGTAAAGGAAGAGCATAGTGATATTACTAGAGACGTTACAATAGAACAAATTGAATCGGCAATGGGTAAAACATCAGATGAAATTATTAATATATATTATGGATATCTTCCAAGAGAAAAAGGAGAAGAGTATGCTAATGAAGCTTTTAATAAAAATGTGGAAAACTTGTTAAAAGAAGGAGGGACATTATATCCTAATACTAGAGATACTATTATAAAGTTAAGTAAAAAATATAAGTTATATATCGTTAGTAATTGTGTTAAAGGATATATTGAATCTTTTTTAAATACAAGTGGACTTAAAGATTATTTTAGTGATTATGAAAGTTACGGGAATACTCTTTTAAGTAAAGGAGAAAATATTAAGCTTGTTATAAAACGTAATAATTTGAAAAATCCTATATATGTTGGAGATACTAAAGGTGATATGGAAGCAAGTAATTATGCAGGTATTCCTTTTGTATATGCAGCGTATGGCTTTGGCAAGGTAGAGGTTTTTGATTATAAAATAAATGATATTAGTGAATTGTTAAATTTATAAATAAAGGAGGTAATTTTATGAAGTGTGGAGTTGTATCAATAATGGGTAGACCTAATGTAGGTAAGAGTACATTATTAAATGCAATACTTAATATGAAACTTGCTATTACTACAGATAAAGCAGGAACAACAAGAAATATTATAGAAGGAATTTATCAAGATGATGAAGCACAGATTGTCTTTATAGATACTCCAGGTATTCATAAACCTATGAATAAACTTGGTAGTGTTTTGAATAAAAAAGCTTATCAGAATATAGATAATGCTGATATTATTTTATTACTTATAGATGTTAATAGTGGAATAGGTAAAGGAGATAAGTTTGTTTTAAATAAAATTAAAGAAAATAAAGATGCTAAAGTTTTCTTAATCTTAAATAAAATAGATAAAGTAGGAAGTGAAAAACTACTTAAAGTAATAGATGAAGCGAAAAGTTTGTATGACTTTGATGAGATTATTCCAATATCTGCTTTAAAGAAGAAAGCGATAGATGATTTAATTAAAACACTTAAAAAATATTTACCACTTGATGAAGCGATATTCACAAATGATGAACTTACTAATGTCTCAGTTAAGTTTATTATGGGGGAATTTGTTCGTGAGAAAATAATGATGCTAACTAAACAAGAGATTCCTCATAGTGTTACTTGTTACGTGGAGAATTTTGAAGAATATGATGACTTAGTACATATACAAGTGTTGATAGTTGTGGATAAAGAAAGCTTAAAGAAAATTATTATTGGTAAGAATGGTAATATGTTAAAACGTATAGGCATTTTAGCTCGTAATGATATGGAAGAGTTTTTAGGTAAGAAAGTATTTTTAGAGACACATGTTAAAGTAATAGAAAATTGGCGTGATAAAGAGAAATATTTAATAGAACTAGGTATTGATAGTGAAGATGTATAAAAAATTATTTATTAATCATTATATTAATAGGTGATAATATGAATAATTATGAAATAATATGGAATTTATTTAAAAAAACAGGTGATATTAGATATTTTCTTTTAGCAAAGTCTATAAAGGAAAGTGAAAAAGATGAAGATAGTGGATGTGAAGGGACTAGTTCTAAACGAGACTAATTATAGTGATTCTAGTAAAATATTAAATGTCTTAACTTGCGAATATGGTCTTATTGGAATTTTATCTAAAGGATGTCGTAATTTAAAAAGTAAACTTAGAGGAAGTTCTAGAAAGCTAGTATATGGTACTTTTCATTTTTATTATAAAGAAAATTCTTTATCTACATTAATCAGTATAGATGTTATTAGTGATTATCCTAAAACTGTTATGGATTTAGAAAGAGTTGTTTATGCCTCATACTTATTAGATTTAACAAGGCAAGTAGTTAAACAATCTAAGGATAAATCAATCCTTCCTTTGTTATGCAGTGCTCTAGAAAAAATCGAAAATGGCTTAAGTCCCGCTGTTGTTACTAACATTTTAGAACTTAAATACTTAGACTTTTTGGGTGTTAGTCCTATTGTTACAGGCTGTGCAAACTGTGGAAGAACAACTAATATAGTTAGTTTAAGTCCCACAGCAGGAGGCTTTATTTGTAAAGACTGTTATCAAAATGAAGGATACTATAGTGATAAAGCAATTAAGCTTTTACAGATGTACTATTATGTTGATTTAGAAAAAATTACAAAAATAGATGTTAACCCTAAAGTCAATGCAGAAATAAATAAATTCTTAGAAGATTATTATGATAGATATACAGGAATTTATTTAACTAGTAAAAAAATGTTAAAGAATGTGATAAAATTAAAATAAGAGGTAGTGGTAATATATGAAAAAGTGCTTAATAATTCTTTTAAGTTTATTTGTTATTCTAACAATTTGTGTCTTATCAGGTGTAACTGAAGTAATAGATTATAATATTTATAATATCTTTTCTACTAATGAGATAACTTTCTTAACAGCATTTTCTAATGTAGTTACAGCTTTTGCTAGTAGTGAAGTGATAATTATTATTACACTCTTACTTATATTTTTACTTAATACTAATCATGAGAGAATATTTGTTATTATTAATACTCTAATCAGTGCTGGTATCATTATATTAAGCAAAAATATATTTTTAAGAGAACGACCATTAATTGGAAGTGAACTTCTTTCTAGTTATAGTTTTCCTAGTGGTCATAGTTTAATTGCAACTACTTATTATGGCTTTTTAATATATTTACTTAGAAGAAGTAAATGTAAGGAAGAGTATAAGATAATAGGAACAACACTTTTAAGTACTCTAATAGTTCTAATTTGTCTAAGTAGAATTTTCCTAAGTGTTCATTATGTTACAGATGTAATTGGGGGAGTTATTCTAGGGCTTATAATTCTTCTAGTATTAATTTACTTTTTTGATGTGACATTTAAACCTAAAGAAAAGGAAAAGCCTCTACTTAAAACTTTATCATATGGCTTTGATGGTATATTTTATACTTTAAGACATGAAAGAAATATGGTAATACATTTTCTTGTAATGATACTAGTTATAATAGCAGGTATTGTATTTAAGATAACATTTGTAGAGTGGGGAATATGTTTTGTTCTGTTTGCTCTAGTCTTATCCCTTGAACTTATGAATACAGCCTTAGAAAATGTAGTTGACCTTGTAACTGAAGAAAAAAAAGCGAAAGCTAAAATTGCTAAAGATGCAGCCGCTGGCGCTGTACTAGTAGCAGCACTTTTTGCAGTTATTATAGGTATATCTATATTCTTACCTAGACTTTTAAATTTGTAATATATATTGTATAATAAAAAAACAAGAGGTGAATATCAATGAATTTAGGAATTATGACAAGTAGTCTTGATACATTAAATTTAGAAAGTAAAATTACTTTTGCAACAGCTTTATTAACTACTTTAAAAGATAAAGATTACAATATAGTAATGGGATCTGGTACTAAAGGATTAATGGGTACAGTCAAAGAAATTGCTAAAGAAAGTGGTTGTATATTAACAGTTATAGGATATGATGATGACGAACTTAATAAAAATGATGCCACTGTAAAAATAAAAGTAGAAAGTCCAGTTGAAAGAACAAAGAGAATATTTGAAGAAAGCGATGTTTTACTTTTTGGCCCAGGAGGGTTAGGAACATTTTCAGAATTGTTTTCAATTCTTACAACAAAAGTAGAAGTAAATGATGATACCAAAGTAATAATTTATAATGAAGATCATAGTTATGATGAATTAATAAGATTTTTAGATAAAAAAACAAATGATGGAAGTATTTCACCATCATACAAGACGACCTTTACTATGATAAATAATAAAGAGGACTTAGCAACTATCTTAGATAGTTACGAAATAAAGGAAGAAAGGAGTAAAGTGAGATAATGAGTAATATTAAGATGGAAGATTTAGTTAATTATTGTAAACAATATGGAATTATATTCCAAGGAAGTGAGATATATGGAGGACTCGCTAATACTTGGGATTATGGCCCTGTTGGTATGCTTTTAAAAAATAATATTAAAAGTGCTTGGTTAAAGAAATTTGTTCAAGAGGACATTAATAACGTTGGATTAGATTCTGCTATTTTAATGAATCCTAAGGTATGGGAAGCAAGTGGACATTTAGCAACTTTTTCTGATCCTTTAATAGATTGTAAGAAATGTAAGACAAGACATCGTGCTGATAAATTAGTTGAAGCTGATGGAGTAGAAGATGCTGGCGGTATGTCTCATGAAGAGTTGATGAAATATATCAAAGAGCATAATATAGTTTGTCCTAACTGTGGAGCGATGGATTATACTGATATCAGAGAGTTTAACTTAATGTTTAAGACCTTTCAAGGAGTAACAGAAGATAGTAAGAGTACAATCTATTTAAGACCTGAAACTGCTCAAGGTATATTTGTTGATTTTTTAAATGTATGGAGGAGTATGAGACTTAAGATTCCTTTTGGAATTGGCCAAATTGGTAAGAGCTTTAGAAATGAAATAACACCTGGTAACTTTATTTTTAGAACAAGAGAGTTTGAACAAATGGAGTTGGAGTTTTTCTGTAAACCTGGAACGGAGTTAGA
>CALWAJ010000075.1 GCA_944373065.1 uncultured Bacilli bacterium | reverse complement strand
TAGTAGATATGGCTAATTTTAATTTCCAGGGTAAAATAATTCGTCAATTCTGGGGTAAAATAATTCGTCAATCTACACGTCATTTTTCTAAAGATCTTGGTTTACAACTTGTTACCTGGGGGGGGGTGCTTTTACCAAAATAGTAGTTTAATTACTTTCTTTCATTATGAAATAAGAGCAGGATAGAAGTATTCTGTTCTTTTTAGTGTGAGAAAATATTGATAAAAATAAGTAATTGGAAAGAATTATAAAAAATAGGAGGTTGTATTAATGAAAAAGGTAAAGACAATATGTTTATTATTAATATTAGGAATAATATTTGTAATACCTAAGGGAGTAGAAGCGAAAACTTATGATATTTCTACTATAGAAGGAATTGTAGGTTCTGTTGGAGGAACATTTACGGTTAATGAAGGCGATATATTTGATTTAGAATTTACTTCTGCATCTGAATATAGTGTTGATAATTTTAAAATATTTGATAATGATGATTTAATAGAAGAATATAGGAAAGATAGTTCTCATAATAATATACCATCAGAGTATATTATAAAAACTTATAAAGAATTAACTGGTAAAGATATTCCTGCTGGAAAGAGCCTTACTATACAAGTTAATATAAGACTTAATAGTAGCACAATTTATGGTATTTCTGTTTACTATACATTAGTAGATAATAATCCTAAAGAAGTTGTTTATCATAATACCTATGATGTAGAAAATAATAATCCAACAAGTTATTATGTAGATGAAACAGATATATTGTTAAGTGATATAAGTCGTGATGGCTATAAATTTTTAGGATGGTACACTTCACCTACCTTTGAAGAAGATACAAGAGTAACTATGATAAGTAAAGATGATCCAGAAGTATTAGAATTATATGCTAAATGGGAGAAGATAGAAGAAGTAGTGGATAGCAATGAAGATAATATCTTTACTAATCCAGAGACAAATTCAACGTCATATATATTAATAGGAATATTAAGTATAGCGATATTAGGAACAGTATTAACAATAGTATATAGAATAAAAAAAGCAGGTGAGTGAAATGGTAAAGGTAAGAAAAGAGATAATTATAATAGGAGTATTACTTCTATTAGTAATAGTAATGATAGGAGTATCATACGCAGCTTTTAGATTTATGGGGGAAGGTACTAAGTTAAATACAATAACTACAGGTTCTATTACGATGGAATATACTGAAAGTAGTAATACTATTAGCTTAACAGGGGCTTTACCAACTACAGATGAGACAGGAAAGAAAAGATTAAATCCTGGAGAGTACTTTGATTTTACAGTAAGTAGTACGATTGTAGGAGATGTAAATATTAACTATGAAATAAGTGCTAAAGAAGTGGGAGAAGGAACTATAGAGGGTAAGTATATAAAACTCTATTTAACAAAAATAAGAGAAGATGGGACAGAAGAAGAGTTAATTACACCAGAAGTATATAATGAGGAACCTAGTTCTAATGATTATACAGGAAGGCCTAATGGTGAAATGAGTTTATATACAAGTAGTATGAACTCTAGTGAAAGTAATAAATATAGACTTAGGATGTATGTAGATGAGTCATATAATCCACAAGATGATGGAGGAGGGTTAACTTTCTCAGTACAAATAAATGTCTATGGTAAAGATGGAGATAGACCTTTGACTGGGGCAGAAATGTTGATTAAAAAAGCTAATCCTGAAGATTTAGATTATAATAGTGCAAATGATGAAGAAAAGAAAGAAATGTGGACATTTAGTCATCCAGAGACAGAACAAACAGAGGCTCTAACAGATTATAGATATATAGGAGCAGATCCTAATAACTATGTAGAGTTTAATGATGAAGTATGGAGAATAATAGGAGTATTTACAGTAGATGATGGTACTGGTAAGATGGAACAAAGACTTAAGATAATAAGAAATGAATCTATTGGTAAATACGAGTGGGATAATAAAGATGAAACTACAGGTGCTGAAGATGAGTGGGGTAAAAACGATTGGACAGATGCAAGATTAAATTATTTATTAAATCCTGGACATGAAAACGAATCTGCTGGGGGAAGTTTATATTGGAATAGTGACAGTGGTTTTTGTTATGCAGGTTATAAGAATGCTACAGTACCTTGTGATTTTATAGAGACGGGATTAAAAGAAAAAGCAAAAAGTATGATTGGTGATACCGTATGGTACTTAGGAGGAGCATCGGAATATGAAGATTCTAGTAACGGGTTAGCAAGACATTTTTATTCATATGAAAGAGGAGTAACTGTATATGAAGGTAGGGATACATCATGGATAGGTAAAGTAGGATTAATGTATCCATCAGATTATGGCTATGCAACGAGTGGTAATTCTATAACAGATAGAGATACTTGTTTAAATAATGAATTGTATAATTGGGATTGGGATTGCAGTCTTAATACTTGGATTTTTAATTCTTCATATACACCAGCTTCTAATCTTTGGACAATCACTCCCTCTTCTTATGGCAATGAGGTGTTTATTTTAGGAAGTGGTGGTTTTATTGCTAGTGATGTCACTGCTGTGAATAGGTATTATGGGATTCGCCCAGTAGTTTTTCTAAAATCTAATATTAAAATATCATCAGGTGACGGAAGCAGTAGTAATCCCTATGTTTTGCAAAGCTAAAATAGATACTAGAACACGGAAAACTATTGATATTTCTTCTCCTTTATAGTAAAATCTAGTTAAGGAGAAGATGTTATGAATAGTGAATTTATTAAAGATGTTGAAAATAAAATGAAAGGTGCTCTTAGTAACTTAGAAAAACGTTTTACTACAGTTAGAGCAGGACGTGCTAATCCTTCTAGTTTAGATGGAGTTATGGTTGATTACTATGGCTCTATGACACCCTTAAAAAGCCTTGCTACTATATCAGTGCCAGAAGCAACACAATTACTTATTAAACCTTTTGATAGAGGTTGTTTGGGTAATATAGAGAAAGCTATTATCGCTGCAAATTTAGGTTATAACCCATCTAATGATGGAGAAACTATTAGAATAGTTATACCAGCTTTAACAGAAGAAAGAAGACGTGAACTTACTAAGCAAGTTAAAGCCATGGCTGAGGAAGCTAAAGTATCTATTAGAAATATTAGACATGAATCTAATGAAAAAATTGAAAAGATGGAACTTCCAGAAGATGAAGAAAAAGGTATGATGAAGGAAGTTCAAGACCTTGTTAATGAATATAATAAAGATATTGATAATCTTTATAAAGATAAAGAGAAAGAATTAATGACTGTATAGTAGTGCTAAGCACTACTTTTAAATTAGGAGAGTTATTATGATTATAGAAGTAATAATAGAAAATCTTTTCTCATTTAAAGATAAAATAACTTTTAATATGAATAGTAATGTTGTTAATATAAATGGTTCTAATAATAGTGGAAAAAGTAATTTGTTTAAAATATTGAATTCTGTTAGTTTAATGTTAAGAAATAAAATTAATAATATTCCTCTTACTACTTATATGTATAATAAAAGCTTAAGTAATGTTGAAATAACATTTCTAAAAGATAATACTAAATATACATATGGTTTTAGTTGTAATAGCGATAAAATAGATAAAGAATATTTATATTACTATTCTAAAGAAGAAAAAGAACTTATTTATAAACGAGAAAATAATAAATTTACTTGTAAAGACAAAAAACTTAAATCTTTATTTAAAGAAATAGCAGATAATAGATTAGTCTTAAGCTATGTTAATGATTATGATAAATTAAAAGAAGCCTACACTTTCTTAACTGTAAATATTGGAATATGTTTAGATGTTAAGACTTTAATTGAACCTGCATTTAAAATATATGAACGAGATATTAATAATAAATTAAAGCCTTATATTTTAGAGTTTTATAAAAAGATTAATCTTAATATTATAGATTATAATGTTAAAAGTCTTATAATAGGAAATGGCAAAGGATATAGTACTAAATTTAAACATACAATTGATAACAAAAACTATGTAATAGATTATGGAGATGAATCCCTAAGTAATAGAATTATCTTCGCTATATTACCATTTATAATGATGGCTAGAGAAGAAGGAAAGGTTTTAATAATAGATGATTTAGATAGTATATTAGATAATCGAATAATTAATGAGATTATAAATATCTTTAATAATAAAGGCCAATTAATATTCAGTAGTCATAATACTTGTAATTTAAACTGTAAACTTATAACACTAATAAATTAACAAGCCTATTTACAATATCTGTTCAAATGTGATATAGTAATTTTTGAAATGACTGTGATTAAAAAGTAGTAGTAAATGATTTCTTTAAAGAGAGTCTATGGTAGGTGGAAATAGATAAGAATAGTTTATGAATTCGTCTTAGGAGTTCCTATAACAAAATTATAGGCGTAGTTTTCGCGTTAAGATTAATGAGATAGTTATAATAACTATAAATTAAGGTGGTACCGTGTATACTCCTTGTTATGTATACGCCCTTAAGTTATAGTTATTTTTTATTTAGAAAGAAGGATGGTATGATGAATATAGAAGATATTAAAAAAGAAATAGAGAAAGATTTAAGTAGTGTTAAAGACTTAAAAAGTCTTAATGAACTACATATTAAATATTTAAGTAAGAAAGGTATTATTACAGAACTTAATAGTAAGATTAAAGATGTTCCTAATGATAAGAAAAA
>CALWAJ010000074.1 GCA_944373065.1 uncultured Bacilli bacterium | reverse complement strand
AAGTTTGATAATGATGGCTTAAAAGAAGTTAATTCTAAGTATTTATCAACACTTAAAAATGCTTATTCATTCTTTGAGATGTATGCTAATGCTGATAAAGTAGATCCAAGAGATTATAATGTTCCTGTTAATGAACGTGATATTACTGATAAATGGTTACTTTCTAGGTTAAATAATACATTAGATTTAGTTACAAAAGCATATGATGCTTATGACTTAAATAAAGTAGTTCATTATATTGTAGATTTCTTAAATGATGATTTTTCAAACTGGTATATTAGAAGTAATAGAAAGAGATTCTGGGATAGTGAACTTACTGAAAGTAAAAAGGCAGTATATCAGACTACTTATGAAGTTTTACTTACTTTATGTGAAATGGCAGCACCTGTTACACCATTTGTTACAGAAGAGATTTATCGTAATTTGACTGATGGTAAGAGTGTTCATTTAGCAGATTTTCCTAAAGTAGATGAAACCTTAATATCTAGTGAACTTGAAAATAGAATGAATGTTGTTCGTGATATTTGTAGTTTAGGACGTAATGCAAGAGAAGATGTATCTATTAAAGTAAGACAGCCACTTAACTTTATAATTGTTCCTAAAGTATTTGAAAGTGTTATAGGAGAGTTAGAATCTATAATACTAGAAGAGTTAAATGTAAAGAAAGTTATTTATGAAGATGATATGAGTCTTTATATGGATTATATTGTTAAACCTAACTTTAGAGTTGTAGGTAAGATGTTTGGTTCTAATATTAAAGATTTCCAGGAGTTAGTTAGTAAATTTGATATTAGCGATGTTAATCAAATTAAAGCAGGTTACTATACTACTGAATTCTTAGGAAAAGAATTAAAAATTACAGAAGATATGATTGTTACAACTCTAAAAAATAAAGAGGGATACTGTGCTTCTAGTAACGGTAATATTAGTGTTGTTTTAGATACTACTTTAACCGATGATTTAATATTAGAGGGACTTGCTCGTGAAGTAGTTAGAAAAGTACAAAGTCTAAGAAAAGAAGCTGATTTTGTTATTACTGATAGAATTAATCTTTACTATAATGGAGAAGATATTGTTGATGTAATGCTTGATAAATACTCTAATTATGTTAAAGAAGAGACTTTATCAATAGAAGTTATTAAAGATGAAAAGTTAGATGAGAATATTCATGTTAATGATTTGATGATGGGACTTAAAGTAGAAAGAGTAAAGAGATAAAAATTAATATCTCTTTTTCTTTTAAAGTTTAAAAATTTATATTATACTATAGTTAGTAAATATTATAGTAAAGAGTGATGATATGTTTTTAATATTAGATGAAGTTTGTGATGATGTAGCGCTTGCTACTACTTTGACAACAATAGAAAATGTTTTTCAGATTATTTGTATTGCTGTACCTATTATTTTAATTATTAGCGTCATTATTACTTTAGGTAAGATGGTAATTGATCCTTCTTTGAAAGATGCTGCTAAAGGTGTTATAAAAAAAATAATAGCGGCTTTAGTTGTGTTCTTTTTACCTACTTTAGTTAATTTTGGTATTAGTATGTTAAGTTATGCTAATATAAAAAATGATACTTTTTCTTCTGTTTTAGCATGTTTTAGTGCAGCTAGGGAAAGTAGTGATTATATCTTTTCACATCCTTATACCTATGATGTTAATAGTAATTATTCCTTTAGTAATGTAATGTCTAGATTTGAAGCGGTAGAACGTTATGTTAGACCAGTTATTAATACTTCTAGTGGTTCTGCAACTGTAGGAGGTGGCAATGGTAATGCTAGTAGTGATGGTGCTGGAGGAATGGGGATTCCTAGATATTATCAGGGAGATTATGCTCATGTTGTTTTAAAAGGTGATAGAACTATTGCAACTTCTGGATGTGGATTTACATCTGGAGCTATGGTAGCTTCCTATTTAACAGGAGAAGTTATTACTCCTGAGACTTTAGCAGATTTAGCAAGACAATATTATGTTTATGGTGGTGGTATGAGTTGGGGATTTCCTGCAGCTCTAGCTAGTACTTATAATCTTGGTAGTGTTACTACTACTACCTCTATAGATGAGGTTGTACAGGCTTTAAGCGAAGGAAGACCTGTTATGAGTTCACAATCTGCTGGATTATTTACACGTGGAGGACATTTGATTGTACTTAGTGGTTTAGATGAAAATGGAAATATATGGGTAAATGATCCTAATAAAAATAATGCTGTTAATAAAGGATATAATGATAGAGCATTTACTCCTAGTGAAATAAATGCTTCTAATAGACAGTACTGGATATTTGAAGCTAAGAAATAAAGGGGATGATATAGTGATAACTAAGAAAAGACTTTTGATTGCAACTTTAATATTAGTTGGGGCAGTAATAATAATTATGTTATATAAGTTTTCTATTAATAATGAAGAGTTGTTAGAACCGTTAAAATCATTAGAAGAATTAGACGAATCATTAAGTGATGGTAAGCTTAGAAAACTAAATAATAATTATTATGATGTGTTAGATGAGTATGACTTTAATGAAAGTAAATTTTTATATCAAGATTCTACTTTTAGTTATGATAATAATATATTTACAGGTAGATTTGTTTATGATTCTTATACTTATGAATTTACTATTAATACTAAAAATAATGATGTTAATATTAAAGAAATATCTAAAAGACAAATAGATATAGAAGAAGCAGAAGCTAATAACGGATAGGATGTGGATTATGTTAAAAGAAGCGAGAATATATGTTATTTTAATAGTTGTGTTAATAGTAGTTACAGTAGTTATTTGGATATCTGTGGCAGTTTTTAATAGTAATGAGAGTGCTAATACTAATACATCTTATATTACAGTAAAAGATGAGAATACTTCTTCTTATGAAATGGAGTCAAGATGTCCAACTATTAACTTAGATAGTGATGATGCTAAAGAAGTTAATGATGAGATTGAAAGAGAGTACAATAGTACTGTTAGTAGTGGAAAAGAGAGTTTTGATTTTGATTATGCTGTTAATAAAGATTATTTATCTTTAGTTACTTTTTATATCTATCTAGATAGAGAAACTAATAATCCTGATGTTATTATTAATACTTATAACTTTGATTTAGATAGTGGTGCTTTAGTTAATGATAGTGATTTATTAGATGATTTTTCTTATAGTTATAGTGATATTAGTAATTCTTTAGAAAAAGAGATGAAATCTTATTATCAACAAGAGGTGGATAGTATGTATTTTAGTAAAGAAGAATGTGATTATAATTGTTTTTTAGATCTAAGAGGAATTGATAATTATACTGATAATGTTAAATTGTTTGTAAGAGATAATAAGTTAGTATTTTATAGGAAATTTAATGTTTATTCTAGGTTTTTAGAAGATCAGTTCTATCGAAGTGAGGATTTTCTTTTTGAAATAGAATAATTGACGATATTAGTGTAACAAATATATTTAGATACTTGTATTTTATAGTAGAGGTGTTGATAATGAAAAAATTAAGTGAATTATATAATATTAAAGATGACAGACTAATAAAGGGGATTAAAATAAATTCTAAAGAAGTAGAACATGGCGATTTGTTTGTATGTACGATGGGAGTTACTGCTGATAGACATGATTTTATTGATGAAGCGATTGAAAATGGTGCTAGTGCAGTTGTAGTTAGTCGTGATGTTTTAGAAAAATCCGTTCCTGTTATTAGAGTAGATGATACTAATTTGGAACTTAGAAAAGTTAGTGCTAAATTTTATGATTATCCATGTGAAAAAGCTTTTATGATAGGCGTTACCGGTACTAATGGTAAAACTACTGTTGCAGAGATTATTTATCAGTTATTAGGGGAAAATACAGCGTATATTGGTACTAATGGAAGAAAATATAAATCTAAACATTATAGTATGCGTAATACTACTCCTGATGTTGATAGGCTATATATGTATTTTAGAGAGTTTTTAGATAATGGATGTGATACTATTTGTATGGAAGCTTCTAGTGAAGCATTTTATAGACATAGACTTGATGATATTAGATATGATATAGGGATAGTTACTAATATTACTGAGGATCATTTAAATATTCATAAGACATTAGAAAACTATGTAGATTGTAAGTGTCAGTTGGTTAGACAAGTTAAGGATGAAGGATATTCTATATTAAATAGTAGTGATAAATACTTTGATAAATTTAAGAGGGAAGCTCATGGTAATATTGTTAGTTATGGCTATAAAGATAGTGATACTTTAAAGATAGAGAATTATACTTTAAAAAGAGATAAGACTATTATTACCTTTAAATATAATAATAAAACTTATGAAGTTAGTTCTCCATTACTTGGTAGTTTTAATGTTGATAACTTAGCTGCTGCTATACTTTGTCTTCTTTGTAAAGGGATTGATTTTGATGTGATTATAAAAAGAGTAAGTAAGTTAAAACAAATAGAAGGTAGAATGGAGATAATGCCTTTTACTAATAAATATACAGTAATACTTGATTATGCTCATACTACTGATGCACTAGATAATATATTAACCTTTTTAAATATGGTTAAAGAAAAAAGAATTATTACAGTTACAGGTAGTGCTGGGGGAAGAGAAAAATCTAAAAGACCAGGTATGGGTAAAGTAGTTTTAGAAAAGTCTGATTATGTTGTGTTTACAATGGATGATCCAAGATATGAAGATCCTAATGATATTATAGATGATTTAGTTAGTGAATCAGATAAGACTAATTATGAGAGGATTATTGATAGAAAGGAGGCTATATATAAAGCCTTAGATATGGCTAAAGATAAAGATATTGTTTTAATTACAGGTAAAGGTAGAGATGATTATATGGCAGTTGATGATAAGTATCTTCCTTACTGTGATTATGATGTTATTAAGAGTTATTATGAACAATAGTTGACACTTTATAAAGTGTCAAAAGTTGTCTTTTTAGTGTCTATATGTTAAGATATAGTTGAGAATATCTGGAGGTTAGACATGAAGATAACTATTTATATAATAAATACAATTTTATTTATGGGGTGCTGTTTACTTGTCACTACAACTACACCTGATGTTAAAGATATAAATGTAAATAA
>CALWAJ010000073.1 GCA_944373065.1 uncultured Bacilli bacterium | reverse complement strand
CGGATATACAACAATTAAAAAATGAGGAAACCTATATAGAATAAGGGTTTCCTCATTTTAACTGTCAAAGTCAAGTTGTAAATGATAAAATAAAAAGAGCTTTAAATTGCTCTATATTTATCACTGTCTTTAAAAGGTTTTTTTGGATCAATATAATCTGTAAACATAATACCATTTAAATGGTCTATTTCATGTTGAAAAGCAATTGCTAGTTCTTCTCTTGCTCTTATTCTAATCTTATTACCTTTAGTATCATATCCTTCAACAGTTACTCTTGCATATCTTGGAACAATACCATCTACTTCTCGATTTACTGATAAACATCCTTCGCCCATTTCTACGTAGATTTTTTCGCTGGAATTACTAATAATCTTAGGATTACAAATAATATAAGTGTCAAATTCTTCTTCATCTACTTCATGAACGATTACTAAATATCTTTTAGGAATGCCTAATTGGATGGCAGCCATACCCATTCCTGGCCTTAAATCATATTTTTCAGCTAATCTATCTATTTGACTGTTAGTTAAATATTCGACCATTAAATCAATAGTTTTTAAATCTTCTTTATCTAAAGGAAAAGTAACTTCTTTACTTAACATTCTTAATCTTTTATCTTTTTCATCTAATATATCTTTCATCTTTAACATACAAATTACCCCATTTCTTGCTATATTTTAACATAAATCTAAAAAAAAAGAAAGGAAAACCTTTCTTAACGTGTAAATCTTGCACCTATTACTATAACTAGAAGTATAAATAAAACTAAGATAATTGCATAATTATTGTTGTTATTACCCCAGCCATAGCTAGGATATCCCCACCATGGACTTTGCATGCTGCAACCACAAGATGGGAAAGAACCACCACCATAATAATACATAGTTAAAAACCTCCTTTTTCTATTATAGAATATGAAAATATATGTCAAATTGTTAATGAAATGGCCCTAGTTACTTTAAACTGGAAGAAAAATATGATATTCTAAAAGAAAAGACTAGATAAGGAGAGTATGGTAATGACTAAAATAAGAGATATTATTAGAAATTTAGATAAGCCTTTATTTTTAATTACGTTAGTACTTTTTCTTCTAGGTCTTATTATGATATTTTCGGCTAGTAATGTTACTTCCTATATGAATGGTGGAAGTCCTTATGCTTATTTTATTAGACAAGGTCTATTTTTACTTGTCAGTTTTATATTTTGTATTATATTAGTAAAGTTTAATACTAAACTATATGGTATATTTTCTAATCTATTATTAATAGCATTTGTAGCGGTCTTAGTATTATTATTAATCTATGGTAAAGCGACTAACTATGCTATTAGTTGGATTCCTATTGGACCTTTTACATTGCAGCCAAGTGAGTTTATTAAAATTATTATGATAGTATTTATGGCTAGGTTTTATGAGGTTCATGAGAAGAGATTACATAACTTCTTTATAGCGATTATTCCTTTAATTATTGGCGTTGTTATAACATTTTTAATTATGTTACAGCCAGATTTAGGTACAGCGATTATCTTTGCTTTATTAACAGGAATAGTTTTCTTTTCATCACCTGTTCCTAAATTAATAAAATTAAAAGTAGTATTTTTATTCTTAGGCATGATTATATTAGTTTCAGCTGTACTTATTATGACAGGAGGAAGTTTCCTTCAAGAAAGACAAATAGAAAGATTTAATTTTACGAGACCTTGTGATAGATTACTTGATACAGGTAATCAAGTATGTAATGGTTACATTTCTATTAATAACGGTGGACTTACTGGAGTAGGACTTGGTAATAGTACACAAAAATATTTATATTTACCATATCCATATACAGACTTTATTTTTGCTGTTATTGTAGAAGAGTTAGGATTAGTAGTAGGAATAGGAATTATTTTAGCATACATGTGTCTTTTATATCGTATTTTAAAAATAGGTAGAGAAAGTTATACTAATAGAGGGGCTTTAATATGTTATGGAGTTGCTGTTTATATCTTTTTACATATTGCTGTTAATCTAATGGGACTTTTTGGATTGATGCCAATGACTGGTGTTCCTTTACCTTTTATGAGTTATGGTGGTAGTTTTACTTTGTGTTTAATGGTGGCTTTAACAATGGTACAACGTGTCAATATTGAAACTAAATTAAGGGATACTGTAAGTAAAAAAGAAAAAAAATAAAAAAAGTATGAATTTTGTAAATTCAGGTAAAATTGGGGGGTGAAAATTGAATTTTCTCTAGGCGAATTTTAAAAATTCAGCCTCTTTTTTGTTTGAATTTAAAAAATTGCTTCTTTGCAATTATTTTTAGAGTTTGATAGTATTTTAGGCGGAAAGGAGGTATTAGAGATGACTTTTACTTATCGTTATAGAAAACAGATAATTTTTGTAACTTTAACTCTTGTTTTGCTATCAGTTGTAGGGGGTGTAATATTTTATAAACTAGCTTTTGATTCTTCAAATAAAGAAGATAATATTGTATTAAATACTAAGAAAAAAACAAATGATGAGAAAATAGAAGAAGAGGAAGATATCTATTATCAAGTAGATATAAAAGGAGAAGTTAATACTCCAGGTATTTATACAGTAAAAAAAGATAGTAGAGTTATAGATGTTATAAGGCTAGCAGGAGATTTGACAGATAATGCTGATACTAGTGTTTTGAATCTTTCTAAAAAAGTAACAGATGAGATGGTAATAATCATATATAGTTATGATGAAGTTGCTAATTTCGCTTTAACTAAAGAGAAAGAAAAACAAGAACAAGAAGCATGTCTTAACTATAGCGAGATAACTAATGATGCTTGTATTAAAGATGAAAGTGAGATTGTAAGTGATAGTACTATATCTTTAAATACAGCTACTATTGAAGAATTAATGACTCTTCCAGGGATTGGGGAGGCTAAAGCTAAAGCAATTATTAGTTATCGTGAAGAAGTAGGAGCATTTCAAAATATTGAAGAGTTAAAAGAAGTTGATGGAATAGGAGATACTTTATTTGATCAGATTAAGGAAAATATTACTATTTAGTCCTTTGTATATAATTATATTTGTAGTCAGTGTGCTCTATATTTTCATACATGTAAATACGAATCAAACTTCTTCATATAAAGGATGTGAAAAAAAGATAAGTGGAGAAGTAGAAAACTTAAGTTATAAAGGAAATAAGTTGACACTCACAATAAAAAATAATACTAAAGAATCTGTAATTGCTAATTATTATATTGATACTAAAGAACATTTGATTGAAATAAAAAATAATCTTTCATTAGGTGATATTGTTGAATTAGAAGGAGAGTTAGTAAAGCCTTCTTCTAGTGGTAACTTTTATAGTTTTTCCTACCCAGACTATTTAAAGTATAAGAACATATATTATTTAATGGAAGTCTCAACCTTTAATATATTAAATAGAAACCATAATTTATTTATCACTTTAAAAACGTTAATACGAAATAGAATTTCAAATTTTAGTTCTAAAGCAGCTGATTATATAAATGTATTTTTCTTAGGCGTTGATAGTAATTTTAATCAAGATTTGATTGATGATTTTCAAAAATTAGGTATTTCTCATTTATTCGCTTTATCTGGTACCCAAATTAGTTTTCTAATCTTAATTTTAGAAAAAATACTAAATAAGATTAGAGGATTAGATAAATTTAAATTTCTTTCCATTATATTTATTGTAGGTCTTTATTATTTAATTGTCGAAAACTGCGCGGCAATAGATAGAGCGATTATTTTCAGTTTACTATTCTCTATAAATAAGTATTTTAACTTCAATATTAAACCTCTCTTTCTAGTTTTATTATCTTTGAGTATCCTTTTCTTTATGAATCCTTACTATATATATGATATAGGTTTTCAATACTCCACTATTATTTCTTGTACACTTCTTTTATTTATGAGAGAAAAGAACGTTAAATCAAAGATAATAGAATTATTAAAAATATCATGGGTAAGCTTTTTAGTCAGCCTACCCATTTCTTTATATAATTTTTCATATATTAACCCTTTAAGTATTATTTATAATCTTTTTTATGTTCCTTTTATAAATGTTATAATATTTCCATTAGCGATGATATGTTTTTTTATTCCTTTCTTAATTCCTATATTAGAGTTTTTTATTAATATTTTTGAATTTACTATTACACTTTTATCTAATATAAAGTTTGGCTCTATTGTCTTTGCAAGAATTCCTTTAATATTTTATTTTCTTTACTATGTCTTTATATTTAGTTATTTATATTTTAAAAGAAAGAAGTTAATACTTACTATTTTGTTTATATTATTATCTTTACATTATCTTTATCCAAAGTTAAATTGTAAAGATGCTCTTTATATGATTGATGTAGGACAGGGAGATAGTTTTCTTTTTGTATCTAATAATAAAAGCTTATTATTAGATACAGGAGGAGTAATGGATTATAATTATGAAGAATGGAAAAAGTATGAAAAGACGAAAAGAGGAAAATATACAGTTACATTTTTAAAACAATTAGGGATAGAAAAAATAGATTATTTAGTTTTATCACATGGTGATTATGATCATGCAGGGGAAGCGGTAACTATTATGAAAGAGATGAAGGTTAATAATGTCTTTTTCAATAGTAATGATTTAAATAATTTAGAAAAAGAAATATGGGATAAATCAGATAATAAGAGAAAGCTTGTTGAAGGAGATAGTTTTAGTTTAGGTAATTTTAATTTTTTAGTAATATCTAATAAGTATGAAGATGAAAATGATGGTAGTTTAGTATTTTATATAACTATTAAAGATAAAACAATGTTATTTATGGGAGATGCTAGTATAAAAAGTGAGGACTATATTTTAAATAACTATGATATTTCTGATATAACAATTTTAAAAGTAGGACATCATGGTTCTAGGACTAGTAGTAGTGAAGAGTTTATAGATAAAGTTAATCCTATATATGCTTTAGTATCTGCTGGCGTTGATAATAAGTTTAATCATCCTCATAAGGAAGTTATTAAAAGATTAGAAGATAATAATACGATGATATATGATGTTAGGAAAAGAGGAATGGTGATGTTTGATTTTACAAATGATGTTATTAATACTAAAAAATAGTATTGTAATAAATAATATTAATATGTTAATATATAAGTAACAAGATAAAGAAAGAAGGTAAAAAGTGTAGAATGACAAACTTCTTTCTACTAGAAATAGAATAAAATGACGAATTATTTTACCTTGGATTCATATATAAAAT
>CALWAJ010000072.1 GCA_944373065.1 uncultured Bacilli bacterium | reverse complement strand
TAGTAGATATGGCTAATTTTAATTTCCAGGGTAAAATAATTCGTCAATTCTGGGGTAAAATAATTCGTCAATCTACAGTAAAACTTATGAGAAAATTATGTTCACAATTTGTTACCTGGGGGGGGTGTTTAAATTGCCTAAATGGTAGTTTAAGCATTAATAATACTTTCTTTCGTTGTGTGATAAGAACAGGATAAGTGTATTCTGTTCTTTTTAGTGTGTAGAAAAATAAATAAGGAGGAGTAAAATGGACAATAAGAAAGATATGAAAAAAGAAATGTTAATAATGGTAGTATTACTTTTATTGGTTATAGCCTTAGTAGGAGTATCATACGCAGCCTTTAACTATAGTGGTATAGGAAGAAGAGCAAATACAATAACAACAGGTTCTATTACTATGGAATATACTGAAAGTAGTAATACTATTAATTTAGAAGGAGCCTTACCTACAACAGATAAAACGGGAATGAAAAGATTAAATCCTGGAGAATATTTTGATTTTACTGTAAGTAGTAAGATAGTAGGAAATGTAAATATTAATTATGAAATAAGTGCTAAAGAAATAGGAGAAGGAACAATAGATGGGAAGTATATAAAATTATATTTAACAAGAATAAAAGATGATGGTACAGAAGAAGAATTAATGGTACCAGAAGTATATAATGAAGAGGATACAACAAATGAATATACAGGAAGGCCTAATGGTGAAATGAGTTTATATACAAGTAGTATGAATAGTAGTGAATCTAATAAATATAGATTAAGAATGTATGTTGATGAGAGATATAATCCACAAGATGATGGAGGAGGACTAACATTCTCAGTACAAGTTAATGTTTATGGAAAGTCAGGAGATAAATATGTACCTTTAACTACCAAAGAAATATTAGAAGATAACGAAGTACAAGAAGAAAAAACAAGTATGTTTAACTATGCAAGTAATGGAGTACAATTTGACCCTAACGATGAAGATGATGGAATGACAGATCCTAACCCTGAATATGCAATAAGTGGAATTTTTACAAGTGAAGATGAAGATGGAGTAAGTTATTATTATAGAGGAGCAGTAGAAAATAATAATGTTCAGTTTGGACAATATGAAAATGACTACTATGTGTATAGTGATGGCTATTATTTTTATCAAAGTAAGGAAAGTTGCATGGAAGATTCCCACGAGGAAAGTGGTTGTACTCCTGTAAAGCTTGCAAATGATGGAGATAAGATGTACTGGAAGATAATAAGAGTAAATGGAGATGGAAGTTTAAGATTAATTTATAATGGTACAGTATTAACTCATCCAGAGTTTGTAGGAGATATCGCCACATCAAATTCCATAGGATATACTAGATATAATTTAGAATGGGATAATCCAAAATATACAGGCTATACCTATGATAATGGAACAGATTCATTTATAAAGAAAGAAGTAGATACTTGGTATGCTAATGCTTTAGGAAGTAGTAGTTATGATAGTAAAGTAATAGGAGGAAGATTCTGTAGTGATAGTAGTGGCTTAAAAGAAGAAACAGATTATGGATTTCCAGATATGGGAGAATTTAAAGTATTTGCAAGCTATGATAGATTAGGACAAAGTATGACAAATTATACAAAGAATAATGCCCCTAGTTTTATATGTCCAGATACAAATGAAAGTTATGGAGGAAGTTATAGATTAAAAGCAGGGCTTATAACAGCAGATGAACTAGTATTAGCAGGAGAAAATCCCGGAGTAGTCGGAAATAGTTATTTAAACCCAGTGGCAAATGGAGATGTGAACTATTATTGGACAATGACGCCGGCCGACTTCACTTATGGTTTTGCTTATGTATGGTCTGAGAATGACTACTTGATTAGCAGCGATGTGCGTAATAACTACGCCGTGCGTCCAGTTATCAATGTGACAACTGATAACGGATTTACATCTGGAGATGGAACTGCTAGTAATCCATATGTAATTTCTTAGATAGAATGAGGCAAATGACTCCTCATTTGCCTCGGCTCTTTCATTTACGGGGATTAAACTGTATGTGACGTACTCTTCTTGATGTTCACTTGTCTGGCGCTCTTTGTACCACTTGTTTTTTGCGCCGGCCGACTTCAATAATGATAATGCTAATGTATGGAATGAGAATGACAACTTGAATAACAACAATGTGAATAATAACAACGCCGTGCGTCCAGATTCCTACTAAGGCTAGAAATTAATCTAGTGTCACCGAATTTTGCTGGCTAAGGCTTGTAAATAGAGGAAGTTATGAATGGAAACAAGTTTAATTCCCAGGGTTTATCCCTAAATATATAATATAGATGTTTATGGACTTAGAATAAAGTTCATAAACTATCCCTATATTAACTAATAACATTATTAAGAAGTAGTATAGTTTAATATTACTTCTTTTTTTAGGAGAAATAGATGAAGAAAAAAAGAACCGCTTTAGCACTTTATAATTATTATAAAAAAGATTATGCTAAGTACTTATTACTAATTAAAAGAAAAAATAAACTTATAACATACAGCATTGATGCAAAGATAATATCATTTCTTTTTAAAATAGACTATGCTGAAGAAATAATATTAGATAATACTTTATTCAATGACCTATTAGAACTAAAAGAAATATATCACTTTAATATAGCAGTAGTAGATTCTAAGATAAGAGAATACTACTGTCATAAACTAAGTGATTATCTAAGATTAAAAAATAAAAGTAAAAAATATGTAAAAGAATTGGAGAATGTAGAATATGGAGAAAAATGATTCCTTTAAGATAATGAAAAATACAAAAGAGCTTGTTGTAGAAGTAGTAGAGTTTTCTCATAATTTTCCTAAAGGAGAAGCAGTATTAAAGAAAAATCTGCAAGAAGAGTTATTTAATCTTATTAAATTATTAAATTCATATATTGTAAATAGAAGTAGTAACAGAATAAAAGAAAAATACATAAAAGACTTTATTATTAGTCTTTCAATGGTAGATTTTTATTTTGAATATTTATATCTTAATAAAATTATAAGTTTTAAAAAATATAAAGACTTAGTTAATGACGTTATTACTATTAGAAAATTAGCTTATGGAGTCCTAAAAAATGAAAAAGAGTTATGTTAGATATGATACTTTAGTAGATTATAATAAAATACTAGATAGTTATAGACTTGTCGTTAAAAATACAGAACATAAAGATAAGATTTTTAAATACAATCTATTTTTAGCAAGTAATCTTATTACTATTTATAATGATTTAAAAGACTATAAATATCATCATTCTAAATACAATATATTCTTAATTAAAGACCCTAAATATAGGATTATAATGAGTGAGAATTTAAAAGATAAAATAATTAATCAAATGGTAAGTGAATATATCTTAAAGCCTGCATTAGAACCTAGATTAATAGATAGTAATGTAGCGACTAGAAAAAATATGGGAAGTAAGCATGGATTTAATCTTTGTAAAAAATATATTTCTAAATTGAAAAGGGAAAATAAGGATATTTATGTTCTTAAATTTGATATAAAAAAATATTTTTATAATATTGATCAAGATATTTTACTTTCTAAATTAGAAAAGATATTTGTAGATAAAAGAATAATAAGCCTTCTAAAAGATATTATCTATAGTTCAAATATGAGTTATGTTAATAATGAAATAGATATTATTATAAAAAAAGAATTGAACAAAGATTTATCAACTTATCATGTAAATGAACTTAAAAGAGTACCGAGATATAATTACCATAAAGGACTTGCTATAGGAAATGTTACAAGTCAAATACTAGCTATATTTTATTTAAATAGAATAGACCATCTTATAAAAGAAAAACTAAAATGTAAATATTATATAAGATATATGGATGATGGTATTATCTTTGATTATGATAAAGATAAATTAAAATATATAAGAAACGTTATAGAAAAAGAATTAGCTAAAGAAAAGTTAGAACTTAATAATAAGACTAATATTTATAAATTGAACACAGGCTTTACTTTTATTGGCTATAGATTTGTTTTAAAAGATAATAAACTTATTATTAGGATAAATAATAAAGTTAAAACTAGAATAAAAAGAAAAATTAAATACTTAAGCATTTATGATAAAGATAAATTAGTAATAGTTAAAGCCAGTTATTATGGTTATATGATAAAATCTTCAACAAATTATTTACAATATAAACTTGATATTAAAGCAAAGTAGTTATATTATTATTTAGGGTGAAGTTTATGAACAGTAAACATTTAGGAAATATATATTTTATTAAAGATGGTAAAGTCTTAACAGAACAAGCTACAATTAGTGAAGAAAATATGTCTAAACAAAGTTTTCCAGGTTTCAATAAACGTTTAAAATTATATAGTGATAAAGAACTAGAGTATAACAGTAAAGATATTCCTATTATTTATAGAGATTACTTAAATAATAATGTTACAATAATTAGAGCATTTCATAAAGCTTTTGGAAATATGGAAGAAGTTACTTTATTAGATGATTATAATGTTGATATTTATATACCAACTAATCCTAGTATGCTAGATATACCTTTATTAAAGAAAATCTTATCTAACTATAATGATAATAGTTCTACTATTACTAATTTGTGTAATGATGGTTATGATTTATATGACTTTTTATACAATTATTCTAATAATAAAAGAAGTCTATCAGAAATATGTGAATATTATTATCAAGAAAAAACTATAGCTTTAGATTCTACTACCCAAGAGATGTTTAATAAATATCGTAATTTTAATATGGCTAGTTTAGTTTTAGAAGATTATAGTAAATATCCTTTAAATAATAGAAATACAGGAATAGTTATTATCATGCCTGAATTAACAATAAAAAAGACTGTTACAAAAAGTTTTCATAAAAGAGAATGTTTAGAAGAATTAAAAAAATATTTTCAAGTTAATGATAATTCTTCTTATATAGATTTAGTTAGTGATAATACAATTGCTATATCACTTATTACTAGAGATTCTATTATTAGTTATATAAATGCTAATATTAATGACTATCAAAAAGAATCATTAAAAGATTTTATAAGTGAAGTATATCAAATAAAAACTTTAAAAACTGATTTAATCACTGGTGCTAATATCGTCGATAATAAAGATATTATTTATGATGGAAAACTAGATGGAGTTGTTTCTTTTTTTGAAGAACGTCAAAAGAAGGAGTGTCAATAACTTTTGAAAATGTCTCAAAAAAAGTTAAACATTAGCGAGAAAATTTATTCCAATTTCCTTGTTGACAA
>CALWAJ010000071.1 GCA_944373065.1 uncultured Bacilli bacterium | reverse complement strand
CAAGTGACATATTATATATTAACTTTAGGACATTTTCAAAAGTTAACACTTAAGACATTATCATAAGTTAATCATATTTTTTGAAGAACGTCAAAAGAAGGAGTTGTAAAATATTGAATAATAGCGTATAATAACTTTAAATGCGATTGATATTCAAGGAGTACATATAAAGTATTAATAGAGAGTTAATGGTTGGTGTAAATTAACAATATGATATATGGAAGGTAGTGAATAGAGCAGGATTTCTGAAAATTTTAGTAAGTTATCCCGGAATGTCCGTTATTAGTAATGAGTTAGTTATAATAACTATAAATTAAGGTGGTACCGAGTATACTCCTTGTATTACTCCCTTAAGTTATAGTTATTTTTTATTTTTAGGAGGTGTTTAAAATTAGAAACTGTTTATACATTATCTCTAATGAAGATAAATTAAATGTACCTATGTTTTTTAGAGTACTAAAAAAGGATGAACATCATTTGAAGTATATGCAAGAGTTTTCTGATACTTATAATTTAGGTTATAAGTTTGGAAATGATGATAGTAATATAGCACCTGTTATGTTAACATTAGACGGTAATTTAGTTGTTAAGACTAGTTTTGAATATATGAAAATGGCTATATTTTATATTCCAGAACTTGTTACTAATAGACAAAAGGAATGGTTAGATAATAACATAAGAAGATTTGAAAATTGTGATTATGTAGGTTTCAGTAATATTTCTTTGTTAGAAAATGGGAAACTTAGAGAAGAAAGAATTGAAAATATCGAACAAGAAATAGATATTATAAAAAAGAAAAATGAAATCTATTTAACTAAAAGAGGTGATAAAATGTTAAAAGGGAAAGTTGTTATTATTCCAGATGAAAATCAAATATTACAAGATGAGTTTGTAGAGGAAATTTTAGAAGGAGATAATCATGTTTCTGCTTATCAGAAGTTTTCTATAGATAATAATTTAGGCCTTGTATTTGGAGAAGATGAAGGTCATATGGCAGCCTTAGAGACTGCTGATTTAGGGCATTTTAATTATAAGACATTTGAAGATTTAGGAATAATTACTTTCTATATACCAAAACAAGTTACTAATAGACAATTAGATTATTTTACTACTCATAAAAGTGACTATGAAAATTATGGTACAATAGGTGGCTATACAATAAGAAAGATGGATGATAATATCTTTACTGATGAGATTTATGGAGTGGATGAAATAGAACAAGAAATGATTAAAAGAAACAAAAATTATGAGGAGGAGAAAGGTCATGTTAGATAAGAAATATAATCATAAAGAAGTAGAGAAAGATAAATATAATAATTGGGTAAATAAAGGCTATTTTAAAGGTGATAAAGATAAGAGTAGAGAACCTTTTTGTATTGTAATTCCACCACCTAATGTCACAGGTAAACTACATTTAGGTCATGCTTGGGATACAACCTTACAAGATATTATTATTAGATATAAGAGAATGTGTGGTTTTGATGCCTTATGGGTTCCAGGAATGGACCATGCTGGTATTGCTACTCAAGCTAAAGTCGATAAAAGACTAAGAGAAATGGGAATTAATCCTAGAGGCATAAGTCGTGATGAATGGTTAAAACATGCCTGGGAATGGAAAGGTGAATATGCTGCTACTATTCATGAACAATGGGCTAAACTAGGTCTTAGTCTTGATTATACTAAAGAAAGATTTACTTTAGATGAAGGACTTAGTAAAGCGGTTAGATATGTTTTTGTTAAACTTTATGAGAAAGGTTTAATTTACAGAGGAGAGAGAATTATTAACTGGGATCCAGTTCAAATGACAGCTTTATCTAATGAAGAGGTTATCTATAAAGAAGATAAGGGAGCATTTTATCATATTAAATATTATATAACTGGTACTGATGAATACTTAGATGTTGCAACTACTCGTCCTGAGACTTTATTTGGTGATACTGCAGTTGCTGTTAATCCTTCTGATGATAGATATAAACATTTAATTGGTAAGACTGTAATTCTTCCTATTGTTAATAAAGAAATCCCTATTGTTGGTGATATTCATGCAGACCCAGAGTTTGGTACAGGATGTGTAAAGATAACTCCAGCGCACGACCCTAATGACTATGAAGTAGGATTAAGACATAACTTACCTCGTGTTGTCGTAATGAATTTAGATGCTACTATGAATGAGAATGCTCCTGGATATGAGGGAATGACTAGAGAAGAGTGTAGAGAAAAATTAGTAGAAGATTTGAAAAAACAAGACCTACTTATTGGTATTGAAGAGATGACTCACAATGTTGGACATAGTGAAAGAAGTGATGCAGTAGTTGAGCCAACTTTATCTAAACAATGGTTTGTTAAGATGAGACCACTTGCTGATGCTGTTCTTGCAAATCAAAAGAATAAAGATACTAAAGTAAACTTTGTACCAGAGCGTTATGAAAAAACAATGAATCACTGGATGGAAATTACCTATGATTGGTGTATTTCTAGACAATTATGGTGGGGACACAGAATTCCTGCTTGGTATAAAGGTGATGATGTCTATGTTGGAATGGAAGCTCCATCTAGTGAAGGTTGGGTCCAAGATGAAGATGTTTTAGATACTTGGTTCTCATCTGCTCTATGGCCATTTTCCGTATTAGGTTGGCCAGAAGACACAGATTTATTTAAAAGATATTATCCTAACAATGTCTTAGTAACTGGATATGATATCATACCATTCTGGGTTAATCGTATGACTTTCCAAGGATTAGAATTTACTGGAAAACGCCCGTTTAAAGATTGTATTATCCATGGTCTTATCCGTGATAAAGAAGGACGTAAGATGAGTAAGTCTTTAGGTAATGGCGTAGATCCTATGGATGTTATAGATAAATATGGTGCAGATTCTCTTAGATTTTTCTTAACTACTAATACAGCGCCAGGTACAGATTTACGTTATGATGAAGAAAAAGTTAAATCTACTTGGAACTTTATTAACAAACTATGGAATGCTTCTCGTTATGTTTTAATGAATATAAGTGATATGAAAACAGCAGGATATGATTACATCAATTTAACTAAAGCTGATAAATGGATATTAACATTAAAGAATGACTTAATAAAAGATGTTATTAAAAATATGGATAGTTATGATTTCCATAATGTTGGTAATATGTTATATAAGTTCATTTGGGAAGACTTCTGTGACAACTATATTGAGTTAAGTAAAGCTAATATGAATGATACAACTAAGAGTGTTTTACTTGATGTTTTAACAACTATATTAAAGCTTCTTCATCCATTTATGCCTTATGTAACAGAAGAAATTTATTCTATGCTACCATTCAAAGACAGTGAATCAATTGTAATTAGTACTTATCCTAAGTATGATAGTGAGACTGTATTTGAGAGTGAAGCAGAAGAAATATCTAAAGTTATTATTGATTTAAGAGAGATAAGAAATTTAAAAGCAACTAACAATATTAAAAAGAGCGATTTAGTGATGTTTAGTACTAATAGTGATTTAGAATATATCTATAAATCACAACTAAAAATTACAGATGATATTATTGTTAAAGACTTCTTAGCTGATTATCAATCTATCAATTATAAATCCACTTTAATTGATATTACTTATTTCTTTAAAAATGAAGTCAATAAAGAAGAGTTAGAAGCAGATATTAAAAAGATAAAAGACTCTATTGAAAGACGTAAAAAACTGCTTAGTAATGAAAACTATGTTAATAAAGCACCTAAAAATATAGTTGACCTTGATAGAGAAAAACTAAAAGAAGAAGAAGCTAAGCTTAAATTATTAGAAGAACAATTATAGGTTCTTCTTTTCTTTTATATGTAAAATTTATAGTGACATTTATAGTGACATTTATAGTGACATTTATGGTGACATCTAGTATAATTGCAATTGGAGGTGTTACTTAAATGATAGGTTTGACAGAGGATAAAAGAACAGAATTTAAAATAAAACTTACAGACAATATTGAAAAAGAAGTAATTGCTTTTTTAAATACAGATGGTGGAAATATATTTATAGGTGTAGATGATAAAGGAAATATAAAAGGTTTAACAGGAAATTTAGATTTATTACAAAGAACAATAAAAGATAGAATAAAAGACAATATTATGCCATCTGCTTTAGGATTATTTGATGTTATATTAAATGAAAAAAATGGTAAAAAATATATTCAAATAATAATTGCTAAAGGAAATGAGAGACCTTATTATTTAAGAGGAATGGGTATGACCCCAGATAGTTGTTTTGTTAGAATTGGTTCTTCGGTAGAGAGTATGAATCAAGAAGATATATTAAATCTGTTTTCTAAACGCACAAGAAATTCTTTAAAAAATATTAAATCGCCTAAACAAGATTTAGAATTTAAAACCTTAAAGATTTATTATCAAGAAAAAGGGTTTGAAATAAATGATAACTTTTTAAGGAAACTAGAATTTTATAATGATAATAATGAATTTAACTATCTGGCTTACTTATTAGCAGATAATAATAATATTTCTGTTCAATTTGCTAAATACAAAGGGAATGATGTTTCTAATTTAATAGAGAATGAAGATTTTGGATTTTGTTCTTTAGTAAAAATAACTGATAATATTTTAAATAAAATAATGTTAGAGAATAGAACTTACACTAAAATTGAATATAAAACTAGAAAAGAAATTAAGTTGTATGATTATAATGCAGTTAAAGAGTTGGTTACAAATGCTCTTGTTCATAATGATTGGTGTAATGGATATTCACCAAAGTTTGAGTTATTTGACAATAAATTAGTTATTTCATCAAACGGAGGTATTCAAGAAGGAGTCTCACAAGATGAATTTTTAGAAGGATTTTCTAATCCTAGAAATCCTGAGTTAATGAGAGTTTTTAGAGATTTAAGGTTCGTTGAACAATTAGGAACTGGTATACAAAGAGTATTAAAAAGCTATGATAAATCTATATTTAATTTTTTTCCAAATCATATAAGAGTTAGCATTCCTTTTAATGAAAATCAATTTAAACAAGAAACGAGTAAATTAAAATATGAATCATGCATATTTCTTAATCAACTTCAAAAATCAATTGTAAAATTAATTATGGATAAACCTAATATAACTCAAGAAGAATTAGCTAGGTTGCTTGATGTAAATAAAAGAACAATTATAAGAAATTTTAAAGTGCTTATTGATAACAAGTATATTGAAAGAATTGGAGCTAATAAAAATGGTTATTGGAAAATAACAGAAAAATTATTAGAAGAACAATTATAGGTTCTTCTTTTTTGTTGACATTTGTATTAAAAATGATATTATAATAAACACAGTTTTAATTTCTATAAGGGGGGTATTATGTCTAAAAGAAAAACAAGAAAAGAGAAAATTAAATCTCAACAAAGATTAGAATTTAATAGAATA
>CALWAJ010000070.1 GCA_944373065.1 uncultured Bacilli bacterium | reverse complement strand
AAAGGTGATATTATGTTTAAGAAAGCAAAAGAATTTAAAAAGAGACTAGTAGAATATTATAAAGAAGAAGAAAATAAGAAAGTCGCTATTTTTTATACTGTCTTAAGATTTTTAGTTATAATTTGTCTAATAAGAGAAATATTTATTGGCAATTATCATAATGTTTTTTTATGTCTTTTAACTTTAGTTTTATTTGTCATCCCATTCTTTATTGAAGATAAGTTTCAAGTAACTATTCCTAATGTTTTAGAAATAATAATATTATTATTTATCTTTTCTGCAGAAATACTAGGAGAAATCCAAAACTTCTATAATATTATTCCTAACTGGGATACAATTCTTCACACAATTAATGGTTTCTTGGCCGCTGCAATAGGCTTTTCTCTAATCGATGTTTTAAATAGAACTGATAAAGTTCATATCGAGTTAAGTCCTATCTTTGTCGCTTTAGTTGCCTTTTGTTTTTCCATGACTGTTGGAGTAGTATGGGAGTTCTTCGAATACACTGCTGACTCCCTATTAAGTACTGATATGCAAAAAGATACTATTATAAACAAGATATCTTCTGTTAATTTAACAAACACAAATGCTTTTGACCCTGAGATAATTAAAGATATAAATAAAACTACTATTTACTATGGTAATGATTCTATAACTATTCCTGATGGTTACCTAGATATAGGTCTAATAGATACTATGGAAGATTTAATAGTTAACTTTATAGAAGCCTTATTCTTTTCTATTCTAGGTTATTTCTATATTAAACATCGTGATAAATATAAAGGAATAGAGCATTTCATTCCAAGAAAAAAGCTTAAGAGTTAAATCTTAAACTTTTTTTTACTTAAATACATTCTTTTTAAGTTCGATAATATCAGAGATATCACAGTCTAAATAATTACAAAGTCTCTCTAAAATATTAATATCTAATCTTGTTAAATCACCATTAATATACCTTGTAATAACTTTATAATCAGTTTCTGTATCTTGGCTAAGTTTATTTTTACTTATTTTCTTCTTATCAAGTAAATTACCAAGTTTAAAGTAAAAAGCACTATCGCCAATTTTAACCTCAATACCATCTTTATTCATTTTATCGCCCTCAAAATAATTTTAACAATTGCATGGTTATACGGCTACTGGCTATATAACTAATTATATTCTTGTCTAATAACACTAATTTATACATATAAGTTGATAATTGTTTATAATTGCCAAGCAAGAGGTGGTTAAATGTTTAATATAAATCATATTGCAATTAGTGTAAAAGATAATATTAGAAGTATAGAGTTTTATCAAAAGTTTTGCTTTAAAAAATATAAATCATTTAAAACTGCTCAAAATGTCTCAACAGATTTACCAGTAATTGGTACGAAACATTTTGCTCTAGGTGCAAAAAATATTGAAGAAGGTAAAGAGTTTGTTCTTAAAAATAATATTTGTCAAGAAGTAGATATTAATGTGAAGACCTTATTTCTTTATTAAAGATAAAGATAGAATTCAAGTTGAAATAATAGAAGAAGTCTAATGATATGGAATAATCTTACAAATAAGTAAGATTATTTTTCTTGTCAAAATAAAAACTTATTAGTATTATTAATATGAAGGTGATTATATGCAAGTAACAATTTTAGGAACAGGAGCATTTGGACTTGCTCTTGGAAATTTATTACACGATAAAAGCAAAGCCAATATTATTTTTTGGACTGCTTTTGAAGAAGAATATTTAGAAATAACTAACAATAATACTTATGATAAAGTTCTAACGGGAATAGAATTAGCGAATGATTTAGATGTAACTATGGATTTAGAGAAAGCTTTAAGTAATTCTGATTTAATCATAGTAGCAATACCATGTAATCATGTAAGAGAAGTACTTAATAGAATAAAAGAATATTTAACTGATAATAGTAGAGTAATTTTAGTTTCTAAAGGTCTTGAGAGAAATACAGATCTTTTAATGACAGAAATATTTACGGAGCTTAAATTAAAAGGTCACGTTTCCTATCTTGCTGGCCCAACCTTTGCTAAAGAGCTTATTGTTAATAGCAAAGCTGGCCTAACTCTCGGTACAAAAGATGAAAAAACTAAAGAGTTAATGCTAGAATTATTTAAAGATACTAATGTTGAAATAGAAGTAATAGATGATTATGTTGGTCTAGAACTATATGGAGTTATTAAAAATGTTTTAGCAATACTTATGGGAAGTATTAATAGTAAATACCAAGGTGATTCTACTAATGCCTATTATTTAACTAAAATATATAATTATGCTAAAGATTTAGTAACTAAACTAGGAGGAAATGGTGATACAGCTACTTGCTATGGAGCTTTAGGTGATATTCTCTTAACTTGTAACAGTAAGACTAGTCGTAATTACAGTTATGGAGTTTTATTATATACTAATAAGGAAGAAGCTGATGTTTATAAAAAACATTTTACAGTTGAGGGAAGTATTGCCATTAATTCATTAGTAAAACTATTAGAAAAAAATAATCAATCATCTTTATTTTTAGAAAAATTAGTTGCTTACTTCAATGGTTCAACTGACCTTGATGAAGTATTAAAATTATTTTAGGATATAATAATATGGAAGTATATTTAGAATCAATAAAAACTGCTTTTCTAATTTTTCCATTTCTAGCATTTTTAATAACTTTACCTTATTTATTGGTTCAATATCATAAATATGGCTCAGTACCTTTAATAAGAAGTAGTATTGTTTATACTTTTATTCTTTATCTTTTAACAGCATATTTTCTTGTAATATTACCATTACCAAGTAAAGAAGAAGTTCTAACAATGCCAACAAAGGTACCTCAGTTAATACCTTTTTCCTTTATTGGTGATTTTGTTGACGCTTTTAAAGAAGCAAGTAGTGTAGTAACTTTTCTTAAGTCACCAATAGTCTATACAACGCTTTTTAATATTGCTATCACTATACCGTTCGGTATTTATTTAAGATATTATTTTAAGAAAAAACTTTCCACAACGATAATTTATACATTTCTTTTGAGTCTTTATTTTGAAGTTACCCAACTTACAGGTTTATATGGAATTTATCCCAAAGCTTATCGCCTTTTTGATGTTGACGATTTAATCATTAATACTTTAGGTGGTGCTTTAGGTTATTTAATTACACCTCTTGTTACTATTTTCTTACCTGCAAGAGATGAAATAGATAAATTATCTTATAAAAAAGGTAAAACAGTATCTATATATAGAAGATTTTTAGCCTTTTTAATTGATATCTTCATCTTTTCTACTATAATGTTTACAGTGTTAGCGTTTTTAAACTTTAAAGATTTTCTTACACCATTAATATTTATCATTGTACTTTATTATATAATATTACCAACCTTAACTTCTTATACCGTTGGGAAATATATAGTAAAAATAAAATTAGATAACAAAAATAAGTATAGAAAAATATCAATTTGTATAAGAGAAATTATTCTTTATTTTCTAATTGTTTTTGGACCTATTATTATAATAGAACTAAACAGCTATATTAATGGTATTATAATACTATTCTATATTCTTTTCATAACTTATACATACTTTGAAATATGTTTGAAATTTTTTGGTCGTAAAAAACCTTTAATATATGAACGCTTAACAAAAACAGAAAATATAAGTACCGTTTATTACATAGATTACGAAAATGAACCTAGTCAAGATACAAAAAGTGTGTTAAAATGTAACAAAGAGGAGGTTAAAGATGAAAGTTGAGATTAAAAAGGTAATTTGGCCATCTTTGATAAGCTCTATATTATTATTGCTGTTAGGCTTGCTACTTTTTTTTAAATCGAGTGCTACTTTAATAGGAATTTCATACTTAGTAGGAGGAATCTTAATAGCTTTAGGAGTTATTGCGATTATAAACTTTTTAAGAAATAGTACTAAAGACATTTTTGTAGAATTAAATATAGTTTATGGTATTGTTAGTATTATTGCAGGAATATTTTTAGTAACTGTTCCAGAATTTATTGGTAGTATTATTCCTATCGTTGTAGGAATCGCCGTCATAATTAGCAGTTCTTTTAAAGTACAACAAGCTCTTGTTTTGAAAAATTTAAATAGTAAATATTTTTTACCATCATTAATAATGGCTATTATTTGTCTTGTATGTGGAGTAGTTATATTATTTAATCCATTTAAAAGTGCTGTCGTAGTAACACAGATTATTGGTCTTTTTATGATAATCTATGCTGTTTTAGATATAATTAATAGTTTCATATTAAGAAAAAGTAGTAATTTTAGTGTAGAGATAAGTACTGATAGAAAAGAAAATAAAAGTAGAAATAAAAAAGCTAGAACAGCCAAAGTAGTTAAAGAAGTAGATAAAGAAGAGGATGATTAAAATGCAAATACTTAATCTAAAAAGTACACTTGAAGATTTAACAAAACAAATAAATGATTTTTTGGCTCCATACACAAAAGAACCAGCATTCTGGGTTATTCTTGCTATAATATTATTTTTAATAGGATGCTGGGCAATAAAATACTTTGGTAGAAAGTAAGCTTTTAATACTTACTTTCTTTTAATTATAAAGGAGGTGTTAAAAATTGGAAAAATTAAAAATAGGTCATAAATATCAAATACACAGTTATAAACACAATGGCCAAATATATAAAGCTTGGGACGAAGCGACACTTTTAAATTTTGATTTTAAAAAAGGAATCTTAATTTTTGCAAATAACTGTACAACGGTTACAGAAAAAGATGGTCATACCTGGAAAACCAAAGAGCCAGCTATATTGTTTTTTTTCTTGCATAAGTGGTACAATATCATAGGACAATATAAAGGAAAAGGCATATGCTATTACTGTAATATGGCAAGTCCAATAATAATAGAAGAAAATACAATAAAATATATAGACTATGATCTAGATGTTAAAGTATTTAGTAGTGGAAGTTTTAAAGTTGTTGATAAAAATGAATATAATTATCATAAAAAGAAATTTAAATATCCAAAAGAAATTGATTATATAATAAAAAATCAACTTAATAATCTAATAAATGAAATAAGAAAAAAACAACATTATTTTAATAAAAATGAAATAGAAAAGTGGGTAAAATACTATTTATATATAGAAAACGAAAAAAATCGAAAAAAAATTAAAAAAAGTGTTGACATAGACAAAGTGGTCTGATATATTAGAAAACGTCACTGAAATTTAGACCTTGTTGACAGAGAAAACAACAGAGAAAAAACTTAAAAAAATTAAAAAAAGTGTTGACAAAAGGTTCATAAATTGGTATAGTGAAAGAGCGTTGACATTAATTGTCATTATCAAAATATATCAAAGAAAAAAGTCGATAAAAAAATTAAAAAAAGTGTTGACAAATTAAAAAACATTTGATATATTAATAACGCAACTTGAGAAAAAAACAAAATGTTCTTTGAAAACTAAGCAAAACGTCAATTTTGAGTTGTCGGGATTAAATTATAATAATTAAACTTTTAAAT
>CALWAJ010000069.1 GCA_944373065.1 uncultured Bacilli bacterium | reverse complement strand
CTACTTCATAGATAGAGTAACCCCTATTCTCCATAGGCTTAAATTCCGATAGTCGCTACCGTACTAATTTATTTTTTATTTAATTGTTATTTTATCTAAAACATTATCTATACTATACTAACTAAATTATAGTGTAACTTTAATCCTTCTAATAATATATTTAAACTTGCATTTATATCTCTATCATTATGTGAGCCACAGTTAGGACAAACATACTCTCTTATACTTAAATCTTTTAATTTACTATTTTTATAGCCACAATGACTACATATTTGACTACTTGGATAATAGGTATTTATCTTATAATAAATTTTACCTTTTATCTTACATTTCCA
Organism: uncultured Bacilli bacterium; assembly: GCA_944373065.1. GTDB lineage: Bacteria > Bacillota_I > Bacilli_A > RF39 > UBA660 > Onthousia. Next base: position 5,189 of record CALWAJ010000069.1, on the reverse strand, counting down.
CTCTATTAAAGAACGTAATGTACTAACACATGCATCTGATAGACTCTTATTAAATGCTTTTTTCTTATCTTTAAACATATCTTTTACCAATAGACTCTCTGTTACTATAATATCATGTTCATTAACTATCTCATTAGCAATATAGTTTAAATAATGTTTTCTATAATTTTTAATCTTAGCATGTACTCTTGCTATTTTTTCTTTTGACTTTAAATAGTTCTTACTACTTTTTTCTCTTCTTGATAACTCTTTTTGTAATCTCTTTAATCTCTTTTCATATTTTATTAATACTTTCAGATTACTATATTTAATACCATCACTCGTTATTACTAAATCTTTTATACCTAAGTCAATTCCTACTATAGTAGTAGGTATTACTTTCTCTATTAAGATATCTTCTTCTACAACTACACTTACATAGTATTTATTTGTAGCTTCTCTTGATATAGTAGCATTTACTATCTTTCCTTCTATTTTATCTTTATTTCTATATCCTCTTATTTTTATCTTTCCTAATTTAGGTAATTTTATATTTCTGTTTAATAAATCTACTTCTATATTACTATATTCTTTATCTTTATAAGTACCTCTTATACAATTAGTTCTATAAGACTGTCTTGCAAACTTACTCTTAAACTTAGGATATCCACTTCTTTTTGCAAAGAAATTATTAAAACCATCTTCTAAATCAAATATGGCACATCTTAAGGAACATGAATCAACTTCTTTAAGAAATTCACAATCGTTTTCTAATTCTTTTAAATCTTTACATAAGATAGATGCTTTACATACTTTATTTTCTTTTTGATAATTTAAATAATAGTTATAAACAAATCTACTACATCCAAAAGTTTTATGTATTAATATTCTTTGTTCTTCTGTTGGATATAACCTAAATTTATATGCTCTATATATTTCCATATGACGAACCCTCCTTTAGTAACTAAAGTGTACTATCTAGAAGATATGTTTGTCAATACATATTTTCGATTTTATTCATTAAAACGCAATTTCCTTATATATAAAAAAAGTACTTGTTTAGTACTTTTTATAATGCTATTTCTTTTAATTTTAAAAGCTCTATTACAGCGTTTGCTCTTCCTTTAACTCCTAATTTTTGCATAACATTAGATATATGATTTCTTACAGTTTTTTCACTTATGTTTAAGGTGTGAGCTATTTCTTTGGTCGAAAGACCAGTTACTAAAAGTTCAAAGACTTCTTTTTCTCTTGGTGTTAATATTCCTCTCATATTTATCCCCTTTCCCTAATTCTTGAAGCTTTCAATAGTAGTTTATGAGAAAAGAGATATTTGTTGTAGATAAAAGAACTAGCTACCTTCAAATTTAACTGTTATTGTTTTTTTAGTATCATATTCACTTTGAATGGTACGCATGATATTATTTGCTAGTGTCACATCATGTTTTTTCTTAGCTGCTACTACTGTAATAGTATTAGAATCTACTTTAACAAAACTATTTAAATTATGTTCTTTCTTTATTAATTTTTCTAGTTTTTCTTCTTCACCTTCAATTACTGATAGGTATTTTAATTGTTCATAAGCGTTGTTTTTTTCATCAGCAGTAGCTTCTTCATTAGTCATTTCTTTTTTTAATTCTGCTTTTTCTTTATCTCGTTCTTCATCTAGATTAACTCTTAGTGCCGTTAGGTCATCTACTTCACTAATAGCATCCTTGTCGCTTTCTTTTTCAGTTGTAGTTTTATTTTTTTCCTTAGTTTCTGTAGAATTACTGGCTATTAATAAGTCATTTGGCATTGTTATGTAATAAACACTTAGAACTAAAATAAGACTAAAAAGAGTTAAAAACCATAAGTTTTGTTTATTGATCATTTGTCTTCCTCCCTTTTACTAATATACTTTATGAGGAAGGCTATATTTTTATGACTTTAAATTATTAAGGGCTTTAGCAGCCTTTATAACAGCAAGACGACCATAGGTATAAGTAAGGGAACCTTGTTGATAAGCAATATAAGGAGGTCTTAGAGGTCCATCACATGATAATTCTATTGATGAGCCTTGAGTAAATGAGCCACTGGCCATAATTACTTTATCAGTATATCCTGGCATATCATCAGGTATTGGTAAGGAGTTAGAATCTATTGGACTATTAGATTGAATACCTTGAGTATATTTAATTAATAGTTTCTCATCATTAAAGATAATGTTTTCAACGATATCAGCACGTTCTTCATTATATTTAGGTTCTACGTTATAACCTAACTCTTCAAGAAGAGCGGCAGTAAAGATAGCAGTTTTTAAAGATGAAGCGATAACTGAAGGAGCTAGAAATAAGCCTTGTAGTAGTTGTTTATTAATACCTAAAGATGGCCCTACTTCTTTACCTTCACCTGGTAAGGTTAAACGTTCGCCACAAAGTTCTATTAAATCATTTCTTCCTACTATGTAAGCACCATTAGGAGCAATACCTCCTCCTAAGTTTTTAATTAAAGAACCAACAGCAATATCAGCACCTACTTCAATAGGTTCTTTAGTATTTACAAATTCACAGTAACAGTTATCAACCATAATAATGATATTTTTGTCAAGAGATTTAATAAAACTAATAACAGATTCTACTTTGTCTATAGTAAGACTCTTTCTTGTAGAATAACCTTTACTTCTTTGAATTTCTATTACTTTAATTTTATTAGTAGTAATAACTTCTTTAATTTTATCATAGTCAAAGTCATTATTAACTAAATCTACTTGTTTATAGTTTATACCAAAACTCTTTAAAGAAGAAGGGTTGTCATTAAGTCCTATTACTTCATCCATAGTATCATAGGGCTTACCTGTAATACTTAAAAGTGTATCTCCTGGACGAAGAAGAGCGAAGAAAGCGACAGTTAAAGCATGGCTTCCTGATATAAACTGATTTCTAACTAAGGCAGATTCAGCTTTAAAGACATCAGCATAGATTTTTTCTATTTTGTCACGTCCTAAATCATTATAACCATAACCTGTAGTAGCATTGAAATCAGTCTCTGCTACTTGTTCTTTTATAAAGGCATTTAAAACTTTCTCACTGTTTAGACGCTCTAATTCATCAACTTTTTCTAATTCTTCTTTTATTTTTAAATCAACTTTTCTTATTAATTCTTCACTCATCTTTTAACACCTCCATCTATTCTAATAATAGAGTCATTTATATAACTTGACTTATCTGTTCCAAGAAAATAAGCTAAATAAGCTATTTCTTCAGGTTCGGCAAAACGACCTAATAGTATTTTATTAGTTTCATCTTTTATAAACTCTTCATCTAAATCTTTGTTCATATCAGTATTAATCCAACCTGGACAAATAGTATTAACTCTAATATATGGAGCAAAGTAATTAGCAAGATTATGATTAAGAGAAATAATACCTGCTTTAGAAGCATCATAATCTATTGACTCTGGATAAGTTGTTTCCAGACCATTAGTAGAAGAAATGTTAATAATATTACCCTTTTTAGCCTCTTTCATCTTAAGACCTATTTTCTTAGATAAAAGATAAGTACCAACAAGATTAGTTTCTAAAGTTTTCATAAAATCTTCTTTAGTTTTTAATTCAAAGTCTTGATCTAGAGCGATAGAAGCATTATTAACTAGAATATCAAGATGACCAAACTCTTTATATATTTCATCTATCATATTATCAATCTCTTCTTCTTTAGAAATATCACAACCTATTACTAAGGCTTTTACTTTATAATTAGATTCTATATAATCTTTTAATTCTAAAGCTTTATCTTTAGAGTTATTATAATTGATAATAACATCATATCCATGTTTAGCATATTCTATAACAATTGCTTTACCTAATCCTCTACTACTTCCTGTTACTAATACATTCATTTTAATCACTCCTCGTATTACATTTTAACAAATTTTAATTTATTTTTAAAGTACTATGAGAAATAGTTTAATTAAACCTATAGGATAAATATGAATATTATAAAGAAAATAATTATTTAGTATTATATATTTAAATCTTGTTAAAAAAGAAAAAAGCATTGCTGAGGCAATGCTAATTATTATTAGTTATAAAGTCTTCTAACCGCTAATGCTGTACCTGCAAAACCAATAACAGTTAAGCTTAAGAATATTAGAACTCCATCACTAGTTTCTGGATTTTCTACTTCTTCAACAGTGTTATTTGTATTAGTAATATCTTCTTCAGGAGTTACTGGTATTTCTTCAACTTCTTTAGCTTTTACAGCATAAGCATAAGGAAATTCACTAATTAATCCATCACTTACAGAAGTATAATTATTGTTTTCATTATCAATTATTTCATAATCTTTAGAGTCATCTATAGCTTTATAAGGAACTATATTTTCAGAAATATCAGCTTCTGAATAGATATTACCTCCTTCTGATAAAGAGATTTTGGCATCTCCTATATTATTGCCACTAGATCCATAAACTGCTAAATTACTAAATACAATTAACTCACCAGTTCCTTGATATTTAGCACTCCCCCTTAATTCTAATGCTCCAGTTCCATTGACATGAATCGTACCATTATTAATAAGCGTACTACCACCATTAGCAGTTGGAACAACTAATGTTCCATAGATTTCTAATATACTATTTTCACTTATAGTTAAGTTAATTGGTATTTTAGTGACAATCATATCTACATATTGAAAGAAGGTACTTCCTTCATTTATAGTAGCATTACCATTGAAAGTAGCATTAACTACATTGTTTTCATATTTTAGTGTAGCAGTTCCTCCTTCTCCAATAGTAGCACGTCCATCTTTACCTATAAGAGTTTCATCTCCAAATATCAAATTATCTTCAGCAGTTAGAGTATATTCTGTTCCACTTAAGAAATCTGATTTAATTTCCTCAAAATTATAATCTTTAGCATTAACATTAATAACACTTAAAGAGATAACCATAACAAAAGCAAAAGTTAAAATAGATAACTGTTTCTTTAAATTTTTCATTTCTTTTCCTCACTTTCTTATTTGATAGTAGCCATTTTCTCTATCTTCATAATAAGCATACTAAACTTTTTCTCCTAAATCAATTAGATTATAAGGAAAGCATTGCTGAGGCAATGCTAATTATTATTAGTTATGAAGTCTTCTAAACGCTAATGCTGTACCTGCAAAACCGATAACAGTTAAACTTAAGAATATTAGAACTCCATCACTAGTTTCTGGATTTTCTACTTC
>CALWAJ010000068.1 GCA_944373065.1 uncultured Bacilli bacterium | reverse complement strand
GCTTTCAGATGCTTTCAGATGCTTTCAGATGCTTTCAGATGCTTTCAGATGCTTTCAGATGCTTTCAGATGCTTTCAGATGCTTTCATTTTAAATTATGTATATTATAAAGATTATAAGATTAACTACTATTTTAGTTAATCTTTTTCTTTACTAAATTTTACTTTAGAAGATGAAAAAAATTTGTAAATTAAAAGTATCTATGCTATTATTACTTTATAAGATAAAATACAGGATGGAGGATAGGTATAATCATGGTAAAGAAAGATGTTGTAGTAAAAAGTGTATCAGGATTACATGCAAGACCAGGTAGTGCCTTAGTAGAACTTGCTCTTACATTTAACTCTGATATAAAACTTATTCATAATGGTAGTAGTATTAATGCTAAAGAAATATTAGAAGTTATGATGGGAAATATAAATTGTGGAGATAAATTAACTGTTGAAGTTAGTGGTGATGATGAACAAAAAGCTTTAGATGCAATATGTGAATATATAGAAAAAGGTGAAGAGTAGATGAAGTACTTGGGTAATAAAGTTGGTAATGGTCTAGCTCTTGGAAAGGTTTATATAATAGATTCTAAAATTCCAGAACTAAAAGAGGTAAAGCTAACAACAAATGATGAAATTACTAAAGAAAAAGAAGATTTAAAGACTATTGTAGAAAGTGTTTGCAAAGATTATGAAGAGTTAGAAAGTGATGCTACTTCTGATGATATTAAACAGTTATGTAATTTTTATAAAATACTTTTAAGTTCTAATTCTCTTATTACTTCAATGGAAGAAGTAATAGATGAAGAAAAATGTGATAAGTTAACTGCTATTACTAAAGTAATGAAAAGAAAAGCTGAAGAATTATCATTAGTTGATAATGCTTATTTAAAAGAAAGAAGTAAAGATATAGAAGATGTTACAAATAAACTTATTAGAAAAGCTTTAGGTATTAAAGAAATAGACTTAAGTAAATTATCAGAAGATACTATCTTAGTAGCAGAGTCTATTCCACCATCAGTTTTACTTTCTAATAACTTAGGATATGTTAAAGGAATAGTAGCAGAAATTGGTGGAAAGACAAGTCATGTTGCCATACTTGCATCAACTCTTGGAATTCCTTCAGTTTTTGGCATAAAAGAAGTTAGTAAAACTTTAACTGATGGAGAGCTAATCTATGTTAATGGTAATGAAGGCTATATTGAGAATAATTTAACGGATACTAAGATTAGTGAAATTAAAGAAAAGATAAAGAAAGATGAATTGCTAAAAGCCTCATTAGTAGAGATGAAAGATAAAAAATCTTTAACAAAAGATAATAAATCATTACTTATAACTGCAAATGCTGGAGAGTTATCAGAACTAGATAAGCTACTTGAAGTTAATTCTGATGGAATAGGACTATTTAGGACAGAGTTCTTATTCTTGAATAGGAGTGTAGAACCTGAAGAAGATTATTTATTTAATGTTTATAAGACTTTTGCTGAGAAGTTAAATGGAAAACAATTAATTATTAGAACTTTAGATATAGGTGGAGATAAGAAATGTCCTTATATTGATATTAAGGATGAACAAAATCCATTCTTAGGATATAGAGCGATAAGATATTGTTTAGATAATAAAGACTTCTTTAAAGTTTGTTTAAGAGCAATTCTTAGAGCAAGTCATTATGGTAATGTCATGATAATGTATCCAATGATATCATCTTTAGAAGAAGTGTATAAAGCTAACGAGATATTAGATGAAGCTAAAAGAGAACTTGCTAGTAAAAATATACCTTTTTATGAAAATATTAAAGTAGGTATCATGGTAGAAGTTCCTAGTACCGCAGTTATGGCCGATATGTTAATAGATGAAGTTGATTTCTTTAGCATCGGCACTAATGATTTAATTCAATATACCGTAGCAGTTGATAGATTAAATCCAACTGTTAGTAACCTTTATAGTTTCTATAATCCAGGTGTTATTAGACTTATTAAAAATACCATAGATGCCGTTAAAGATAAAAAAGATAAATTCGTTGGTATGTGTGGAGAAATGGCTGCAGACCCACTAGCAATTATCTTACTTGTTGGTTTAGGCCTACAAGAATTTAGTGTAAATGCTAGTATGGTTTTGAAGGTTAAAAAATTAATATCTATGATTGATTCTAAAGAAGCTGAAACTATTACAAACAAAGTACTAACTTTAAAGACTGCTAAAGAAGTTGAAGCTTATTTAGATATAGAAGCTAAGAAAATATATGGTAAATATTATTAAAAGGAGGATGAAATAATGGCAAAAGATAATAATATTTTATTAGCAAGAATTGATAACAGATTAATTCATGGACAAATAGTATGTTTATGGGCAGGGGCAGTAGGAGCAAATCTAATTGTTGTCGCTGATGATGAAACAGCAGAAAGCGAAATAGAACAAAGCGTTATGAGAATGGCAGCATCATCACTTGGTTATGACACAAGATTTTTTACAATTCAAAAGACTATTGATATTATAGATAAAGCATCAGATGATCAACACATCTTATTGATATGTCAAACTCCTAAAGATTTAAGGAGAGTAATTGAAGGAGGTGTAAAGATAAAGGAGGTAGATATTGGTAATATGTATTATGATGAAGGTGAAGAAAAACTAACAGACAAAGTTGCTGTTAGTAAAGAAGATCTTGATGATTTAAATTATATCAAGAAACATGTTGATAAAATTTATATTCAAGATACACCTGATTCACCAAGAAAAGAATTTTAAAGGAGGAGTTAAAAAATATGGAAATAACATTATTACAAGGAATAATTATAACATTAGTAGTTATGATCCTTGTTATTGACAGACATCTAGAAGCATTATTTATCTTTAGACCAATTATTGTTTGTCCTATTGTAGGTGCAATTCTAGGTGATTTAAATACAGGCTTAGTGGCTGGTGGTATGGTAGAACTTGCTTTTGCAGGTATAGCTGGAATTGGAGGAGCTTCTGTTCCTGAAGCCTTACTTACTAGTGTTATGACTGTTGTATTTGCTCACATTACAGGAAATAATGTAGCAACTAGTTTAGCATTAGCATATCCATTTGGAGTATTATTACAATTCTTATGGACTGTTAGAAATACAGCTTTTACAGCTTTCAATGGTCCTGCAGAAAGATATGCTAAAGAAGGAAACATTAAAGGCTTATTTAAACTATGCTTTTATGGAATAGTTATTACAAGTATTACTACTGGTATTTTAACATTTTTATCAGTATATGCTGCTCAAGAACCATTAAAAGCTTTAGTAGAAGCAATGCCAGATTGGTTAGTTAATGGATTCCAAGTAGCTGGTGGATTACTTCCTGCTGTTGGATTTGCTATGTTACTTCGTGTAACTTTAAAAGCAAGATATGTTCCATACTTACTTGCAGGATTCCTATTTGCAACATTCATTCAAATTGACAATGTTTTACCAGTTGCTATCATGGGTGTAGCTTTTGCTATGATGGAGTTCTATAGAAGTGGTGATAAAGAAACGACTTTAGCAAGTGCAAATGGAGGTGAGAAGAGTGGCATCTAAGGTAACTAAAGAGAAAAAAAGAAAAAGAGTTGTAACAGATTCTGATTTAAATGATTTAGCTTTACTTTCTGTTTTAAATCAATCATGCTTTAACTACGAAAGAATGCAAAGTATTGGTTTTACTGCAGGAATGGGGCCAGCATTAAAAAAGATATATAAGAATGACCCTAAGACTTTATCAAAAGTTTTACATGATAACTTAGAGTTCATTAATACTCACAATACATTACTTCCTTATTTACAAGGATTAATGTTATCACTTTATGAAGGTGGAGAAGATCCTGAAACTGTTAAAAAGATTAAAATATCTTTATTTGGACCTTTAGCAGGTATAGGAGATGCTTTATTCTGGTTTACATTACTTCCAATTACAGCAGGAATTTGTGCATCACTTTCTGACCAAGGAAATGTTTTAGGACCAATTATATTCTTCTTAGTATTCTTTGTGGCTTTCTTACTTCGTTTCCCACTTGCAAGAATGGGGTATAAAACAGGTACAGCAGCTTTAGATAAATTACAAGAAAATACTAAAAGAGTTAGTAATGCAGCATCAGTACTAGGTGTAACAATATTAGGAGGATTAATCGCAAGTTATGTAACTTTAACAGTAAAAACTACTATTGATATTGGACATGATGCTACTGTTAATTTACAAACTGACTTCTTTGATATGATCTTACCTAATATCTTACCATTTGCATTTACTTTCTTAATTTATTTCTTATTAAGAAAGAAAGTAAATACTACAGTATTGATTGTAGGTATTATAATAGTATCAATTGTATTCTCATTCTTTGGAATACTTTAGTAAAAAGCCTATTAAGGCTTTTTCTTTTTGTCTAAAAATGGTATAATTCTTATAGAAAGGTAGTGTTTTAATGAAACAGATTATAATAATAACAGGACATAATAACTTTGCTAGTGGAATTTTAAGTTCCCTAACTATGATAGCTGGGGTTAAAGATAATATTTATGCAGTTGACTTTTTATCCAATGATAATGATGATACATTAGAGGATAAATTTAATAAGATAATTAGAGATAATAAAGATAGTGAGATTTTATTTACTTGTGATTTAATGGGAGGAACACCTTTTAAAGTAACATCTAAACTTGCTTTTACTAATGATAACTATGAAGTAGTAACAGGCATTAACTTAGGAGGGCTAATAGATACTTCTATGAAGTTAGATAAAATGAGCATAAAAGAATTAAAAACATCTTGTAAAGATGCTTCTATTAAGTCAGTTATCCCTTTAGAAAAAATTATTACTAAAGAAGAAAAAGAATCTAATGAAGGAATTTAGATTCTTTTAACTTGACTTTCAATATACGATTGCTATAATAAGTTACTGCTATTGAGGTGAATAATATGGAAGAAAAGTTAGAAAATAAAGAATATTGTAAAACTTGTGGAGGATATTGCTGTAAAAAGAGTGGGTGTGATTATTATCCATGTGACTTTAAAGATTTATCATTTAAAGGGTTAACTAATATATTAAGTGAAGGTAATATTTCTATAGTATCATTTTTATACTTTGAAAAACTACCAAATGATAAAATAATATACACACCTTTTCTTTATTTAAGAGCAAGAAATATAGATAGGGATATAGTTGATTTAGTATCAATAAAAAAGACATGTAGTATGCTAAGAGAAGATGGTTGCTATTATGATTTTAAGCATAGACCAAGTGGAGGAGTTAATTTTGTTCCAGCATCCAATAGAATTAATTGTCACCCTAAAGATAATCAAATATTACATTTAAAAGAATGGAATCGCTATCAAAAGGTATTAAGTAAATTTGTTAAAAGATATTGTGGTATATCATTAGAAGATAAATTAAAAGAAGATATTGAAAACTTATTTTATGAATGTTTAAGTGGAGTTTTGGCTACTGTTTCTATTGATGAACAAGAAGATATTAAAAGAATGTTACCACTATTAATACAAGCAGCACCTTTAGAATATGAAAAAGCTTGTAATCGTTATAAAGAAAAGGGAATTAGTAAAAAAATAAATTATTCAAGTAATAAAAGAAAGTAAAATAAAAGTGAAGATTAAATTTTCTTCACTTTTAATATATCTAAAATGTATTAGTTCTACCACTTAATACAGGTACATGATCTTGATATGTTCCCTTAGTAAAGGCCATTTCACAAGATAATAGTTGCATTACAATAGCAGCTTGATAGAAAGCATAAATACTTTCAGTCTCATCTATCATAATTGTCATATCTGCTAGATTAGCAATTTCTTTATCATTAGTAATTACATAAGTCTTAGCTTTTGTATCTTTAAGATAAGTAACAACTCTTTTAATATCTTCGTTAGTTTTATCATCTACTGCAAATAAAACTACAGGATGTTTTTCACTAGTTGAGGCAAGTGGTCCATGGCAGAATTCACTAGCTTTATATGGAATAACTGGAACTAAACATGTTTCCATAACTTTTAGAGCAAACTCTTTAGCGATAGAATAACTATAACCTCTAGCAATAGAAAAAGCCATATCCATAGGAACTAATTCTTTAGCCATAGGTTTAACATCTTCGTATAAGTCTAACCCTTTCTTAACAGCTTCTATATATTTATCATCATCAAAGCTATCTTCTTCACCACTTAAGCATAAAGCTAACTTAGTTAAGATATATAAAGTAGTAGTATATCCTT
>CALWAJ010000067.1 GCA_944373065.1 uncultured Bacilli bacterium | reverse complement strand
ATTATCGCTCATAAAAGTAATTTGTATAATAATAAAACATTTATAGAGGGAATTAATAATATAGAAGGCTTAACTGGGGTTATGTTAGATATAGTTATGACTAAAGATAAGCAAGTATTGGTATTTTCGCCTGTAACTACTAATAAAATAACTATTAATACAATCCAAAATAATAATTTAGAAGAATTAACTTATTATGATATATTAACATTAGATGATGCTTTATCTATGTTAAATAATTTTAAGGGAAAAATTATTATTAACTTACTACCTTTAAACGAAGCTTTACTTATAGAAGATTATCAAAAGGTCGTTTCTAACAACTTAAATTATACGGAAGAAGTTAAGAAAGTAACAGATAAATTTCCTAATTTAAATATTTATGTTTGTAGTAGTAGTTATAACCTTTTATATCAAATTATTAGAATATTTATTAATAGAAAAAAAGGCGTAGTTTTAACTGAAGATAGTGGTAGTTATATAGATGTTGACTTCTATATCTTTATGCCTAGTATGTTAAATGAGAAGATAATGGCTGAACAGTTAAGTATAGGTAAAGAAGTTATGGTAAAAATGGAAGATGCTGATGATATGTCTATAGTCATAAGCTTTTTAGAAAAAAATAGAAAAAATAAAGAAAAATATCAATATATTACAAATCATGCAAAAATATTTTATTATAGTTTCAATAATATATAGTAGGAGGTAGTATGACAAAGGAAGAAATATTTGATGAGTTAGAGAAATTAGATTTACCTAAAGATAAGTATATAGTAATTAGCGGTGCTAGCCTAGTGTGTCAAGGACTAATAGAGGAAACAAATGATATTGATCTTGCCTGTTCTAAAGACTTTTTTGAGAAGTTAGAGTGGCCTGTAAGAGAAGAGTATAATTCTAAAATTAAATATAAAAGTATCTTTGATATAGATTATGAATTATATGATGAAAAAAGAGTAATAGAAATTAATAATTATAGGTTTATGAATTTAGAAGCTTGTTATGAATATATAAAGAAGTTAAATAAGCCTAAAGATAAGAAATTAATAAAAGATTTAGAATCAAAAGTATGTCTTAAAGATAACTATTATTTTGAAAGAAATTTAAGAAATGCTGGTATTAACTTTATCGCTGGTGTTGATGAAGTAGGAAGAGGGCCTTTAGTAGGATCTGTAGTCGCTGCTTGTGTTGTTTTACCAGAACATTTTAATCTAGATGGATTAACTGATTCTAAAAAATTGAGTGAAAAGAAAAGAGAGTATTTCTATGATGAGATTATGAGGCAAGCATTAGGAGTAGGAGTAGGTATTATTTCTGAAAAAATAATAGATGAAGTTAATATTTATGAAGCGACTAAAATGGCTATGAAAGAAGCAATTAAAAATTGTTCTTGTAAGATAGAACATGTCTTAATAGATGCGATGAAACTAGATATAGATATACCTACAACATCAATTATTAAAGGAGATTTAAAAAGTATAACAATAAGTGCCGCTTCCGTTATTGCTAAAGTAACAAGAGATAGAATGTTAGATGAGTTAGATAAAAAATATCCTATGTATGACTTTAAAGATAATAAAGGTTATCCTACTAAGAAACATTTAGAAGCGATTAAAAAATATGGAATAATAGATGAACATCGAAGAAGTTATGGACCAGTTAGCGAATATTTAGAGACAGTTAATACTAAATAAGAGGAGAAATTATGTTAGATATAGATAAAGGACTAGAAAAATTAACAAAAGAAACAAGTAGAGCCGAAAAATACGATAATCCATTTATAATAATTATCTCTGGTAATCCTGGTTCAGGTAAAACTTTACTAGCTTGGACTCTATCTAAGTATCTTAAAATTGTTTGTCTTAGTAATGACTATATTAGAAATAAAATCTATCAAAATGTAATCTTAAAAAACGAAGAAACAAGATTAGAAGTAGAAAAGATTGTTAAAGATACTGCTAATAAAAGATTAGAGAAACTTTTTAGTTTAAGAACATCATTTGTCTATGATATGAATGTTAGTAATAAGAAACAATTAGATGAATGGAAAAACTATGCTAGAGAAAATAATTATCAACTTATTAAAATTAAAATTAATTCTAAAGATATAGATAATATTAAAAGAATAGAAAAAAGGATATTAGATTATAATAAAAAAGATAATTCGGTAATTGGTGATAATACATTTTACAGTGATAATTTTGAAGAAGAGGAGTACTTTAAAATTAAAGCTAGAAAGCCTCTTGAATTAAGTGAAAATAATTTTGATTATATCATCAATAATGATGAAAAATATTTAGATAATATTCTTGATTTAATAAAAGATATAAAGTTAAAAGTGTTGACAAAGAAACAATAGTAATGTATAAATTTGTATGAAAGAAGGGATTAGATGTCTAAAAACTTAGTTATAGTGGAAAGTCCTAGTAAAAGTAGAACTATTGAAAAATACTTAGGTAATGATTATAAAGTAGTAGCAAGCCAAGGCCATATTAGAGATTTAGCGACAAGTGGCCCTTTAGGACTTGGTGTTGATATAGAAAATGGTTTTAAACCTAATTATGTACCTTTAAAGGGTAAGAAAAAGATAATTACAGAGTTAAAAAAAGATGTAAAAGATGCTAGCCATGTAATACTTGCAACCGACCCCGACCGAGAGGGAGAAGCGATTAGTTGGCATTTAAAAGAAGCTTTAGGTATTAAAGATAAAGACTATGATAGAGTTTTATTTCATGAAATAACTAAAGATAAAGTACTTGATGCTATTAAACATCCTACTAAAATAGATGATAACTTAGTTAAGAGTCAAGAAACTAGAAGAATATTAGATAGAATAATTGGCTTTAGATTATCAAAACTTTTACAATCTAAGATAAAAGCGAAAAGTGCTGGTCGTGTTCAAAGTGTAGCTTTAAAACTTATTGTCGATAGGGAAAGAGAAATAGAAGCTTTTGTTCCTGAAGAGTATTTTACTATTACAGCAATTATAGAAGAAACAGAGGCAAGTCTCTTTAAGTATAAAGACGAAGAAATAAAACTTCATAATGAAGCAGAAGCTAACAAAGTATTAGACTCTTTAGGTGCTGATTATACTTTAAGTAGTATTGAAAAAAAGAAAAGAAAAAAAGCTAGTCGTGCACCATTTATAACTTCAACCCTACAACAAGAAGCATCAACTAAATTAGGTTTTACGGCTAAAAAGACTATGTCTATCGCTCAAAAACTTTATGAAGGAATTGATTTAGGGACTGAGACAGTTGGTCTTATTACTTATATGAGAACTGACTCTATTAGACTTTCTGATGAGTTTGTAGGTAGTGCTTTCCATTATATAGAAGAAAATTTTGGTAAAAAGTATATTGGCTATACTAAACATGCTAAAAAAACAGAAAACGTTCAAGATGCTCATGAAGGTATTAGACCTACTAGTATCTTAAGAGAACCTTTAAAAGTAAAACAATATCTATCTAACGATGAGTTTAAGCTTTATAGTCTAATCTATAAAAGAGCTTTGGCATCTTTAATGGCTGATGCAATTATGGACCAAACAACTCTAATATTTAATAACAATGATTATAAATTTAAAGCAACTGGAAGTATTTTAAACTTTGATGGTTATCTAAAAGTATATAGTGATTATGAGAAAAACGAAGATAAAATTATCCCAGAACTTGTAGAAGGTAATAATTATAAAGCTAGTGACATCTTATCAGAACAACACTTTACAAAGCCACCAGCAAGATATACAGAAGCTAAATTAATTAAAGAGATGGAAGACCTAGGTATAGGACGTCCTTCAACATATGCTAAAACTATTGATACTATTAAAGAACGAGGTTATGTAAAAATAGAAGATAAAAAGTTTGTTCCAACAGAAATAGGAATAGAAACTACTGATAAACTACAAGAGTTCTTTAGTGATATAATAAACGTAGAATATACTAAGAATATGGAAGAAGAACTTGATAAGATTGCTGATGGTAACTTAGTTTGGAATGAAGTTTTAAAAGAGTTTTATGATGTCTTTGAACCTCGTGTTAAAAAAGCCTTTAGTGATATGGAGAAGAAAGAAGCCGAAGAGACTGGGGAAATGTGTCCAGAATGTGGTAATCCTTTAGTTAAAAGAACAGGACGTTATGGTGAATTTGTCGCTTGTTCTAATTATCCAGAATGTAAATATGTAAAGAAAGAAGAAAAGCAAGTAATAGAAGTATGTGATTGTCTTAAATGTAAAGGTAAAATCCTAGAAAGAAAAACAAGACGAGGTAAAACATTCTATGGTTGTAGTAACTTTCCAAAATGTAAAGAAGCTTTTTGGGATAAGCCTACAGGAGAGAAATGTCCAAATTGTGGGGAAATGTTAGTAGAAAAAGATAATAAAATAAAATGTAGTAAATGTGATTATGAGAAAGCTAATTAAAGCTTTTTTTCTTTTAATTTTTGATATATAATAACTATATAGTAGAAAGGTAGTGTTTAAATGAATCATAAAAAAACGCCTTCAAGATATAAATATCAAAAACAAATAAGAAAAAAGAAAAGACCAAAATTAAGATTTAGAAAATGGGTTATAGTAGTTTTTTTGCTTTTTTTTCTATCAATTTTTTTAGTCTCTGTAAATCAAGTATATAATTGGTTTAAAGATAATAAAGAAATTGATAAATTATCAGATAATGTTATTGAAAATACTAACATAAAAGAAAAAAAAGATAATAAAAATACAGAAAAAGTTAATCCTCCAGAAGATAAAGCAAATGATTATTGGGACTATATAAAAATGAATCTACTAGAAGTTAATTTTAATGATTTGATTGCTAAAAACAGTGATACTGTTGGCTGGATTCAAGTTAAAGGAACAAATATAAATTATCCTATTGTAAAAACTACTGATAATAATTTTTATTTAAATCATGCTTTTGATAAAAGTAAAAATGAAGCTGGCTGGGTATTTATGGACTATAGAAATGATGCTGTTAACTTTAATCAAAATACAATAATCTATGCTCATAGCCGACTAACAGGCTCTATGTTTGGTAGTTTAAAAAATATATTAGATAGTTCTTGGTATTCTAATAAAGAAAATCATATTATAAGACTATCAACTCCAACAGAAAATACAATGTGGCAAGTATTTAGTGTTTATACAATACCTAAAGAAAGTTATTATATAACACCTACTTTTAATACTGATGAAGAATATTTGGAATTTTTAAACACTATTAAAAATAGAAGCGAAGTAGAGTTTTCAGGTACTGTTAATACAAGTGATAAAGTGTTAACACTGTCAACCTGTAAAGATAATTTTGGTAATAGAATCGTTATGCATGCTAAGTTAATTAAGAAAGAAACAAGATAAAAAGAAAAATATATTTTTTTGTAGATTGACTTAAATCAGAATATTTAGTATGCTTATTATGAAGATAGGAAAACTATCTAATATATTCAAAATGAGGAGGAAATATGAAAAACTTAAAAACAATTTTATCTATGATTATTGTTGGATGTTGCGTTTTTATTCCAATGATGAATGTAGAAGCAAGTACTGTGGATAATGTAGAATATCCTGGTAGTAATGTTACAGTAGATGATTTAGGAGAAAACAAATATAAAGTTACTCTAACAGGAAATGCTGATGAGGACTTTGAAGTTTTAGCTGGTCAAACAGTTACTCTTGACTTAGCTGGGTTTACTTTAACTAATTATCTTCAAGATGGCCAAAAAGCTCCTTGTGAAGCGATTAAAGTAGCAAAAGGTGGAGTTTTAACTATCATCGATAGTGTAGGTACTGGTACTGTAACTAATTTAGTACAATCTACTTATGGTCCTATTACTAACTATGGAACATTAATAATTGAAAGTGGTAACTTTACAACAAGTACAGATACTTATGTAGTAAGAAATGAGGGTATTAATCTTACAATTAACGGAGGTATCTTTACAACTAATTCTCAAACAACTTCATTGATTGGTAATATTAAATATAATGAGAATAGTGCAGATTTACCAACTATGACAATTAATGGTGGTACTTTTGAAGCAGTACAAGATACCATTAGAAATAATGAAAATACCGCTGTTACAATTACAAATGGTACTTTCAATAGTCAAAAAACTTTTGCTTTAGATAACTTAGGAACTGCTACTGTAACAGGAGGAACATTTACATCAGTAGAAAATTCTGCTATTAGACATCAAATTGATAGTACTAATAAAGACTTTAGTAGTTTAAATATTACTAATGCAACTTTAAACTCTGCTACTGACAAGACTGATTATGCAATATATGATAGAGCAGTTAATAAAGATGTAACTGATGATTATAATGTTACAACTGATGATGATGGTAATTTAGTTCTTGAAGAATTAACTCCAGTAACTGATGTACCAGAAACTCCTGAAGAAGTTAAAAATGAAGTAGAAAATCCAGAAACTAGTGATGGAGTTCTAATATTCTTAAGTTTAACTGTTATCGGTTTTGCAGGTACAGC
>CALWAJ010000066.1 GCA_944373065.1 uncultured Bacilli bacterium | reverse complement strand
TTTTACTTTAACTTTTAAATAATTACTAGTATGTCCTATACTAACGCCATCTTTAACTTCTTCAAAAAGCACTTCAAAAGTCTTACCAATAAACTTATTAGCATATTCTCTTTCTAATTCATGAGAAACTTCAAGAAGTCTTCTTGCTCTTTCCTTCTTAATATTACCATCTATATGTCCATCCATAGTACTTGCAACAGTACCTTTTCTATCTGAATATGGGAAGACATGTATTTTAGAAAAAGCAAACCTACGAGCATTTTCTATTGTTTCTAAAAAGTCTTCTTCACTCTCTTTAGGAAAACCTACAATTATATCAGTACTAATAGATATATCAGGTCTAATATCTCTAATTTCTTTTAATTTATCTTCAAAGTATTTTAAATCATACTTTCTATTCATTAATTTTAAGACTTTATCACTACCTGCTTGTAAAGGAATATGTAAGTGATCTACTATTATATTACTATTTTTAATTACATCTAAAACATCACTATTTAACTCAGTTACTTCAATACTAGAGATTCTAAGACGCTTTAATCCTTCTATTTTAATTAAAGCTTTTAGGAGGTCTGAAAAAGTAGTATCAAGGTCTACTCCATAATGTCCTGTATGAATACCAGTTAATACTATTTCTTTAAAACCTTTATTAACTAAAGTAGTTACTTCCCTAACAACGGTATCTAAATCTTTACTCCTACACTTTCCTCTAACATATGGAATAATACAATAACTACAAAAGTTCTCACATCCATCTTGTACTTTAACAAAGGCTCTACATCTATTTTTAAAATCTGTTATAAACATATCTTCAAAACTATCTTTATCAAGTCCTACTCTTCTAATAGGTTCTTTATTAGCAAAAAATTCATCAAGTAGTTCTATAATCTTACTCTTATCTTTATTACCAATATAGATATTTACATCGTCAAAATCATCAGGATGATCTTCTGCATAACAACCAAGAACTACTATACAAGCATTAGGATTATTTCTCTTAATACGATGTATTATCTTTCTACTCTTAATATCTGCAGTATTTGTTACAGTACAAGTATTAATTATATAGACATCAGAAGTCTCATATAAATTATTTACAACATCATAACCTGCTTCTATTAGTTTTAACATAATATATTCACTTTCATAAGTATTTACTTTACAACCTAAGGTATAAACACATGCTTTCATTACTTCACTTCCTAACTCCTTTTGATTATATTAAAAATATTGTTTTATTTTACTTTTTATTTTATTACAAACTTTATGCTGACCATTACCATTAAGATGCAAGCCATCAAATAGGTCTTTAGATTCTAATAAATCATAAGCATCAATATAATCAACATTATTTTCTAGGCAAATTTCTTTTAATACAAAATCAAACAAAATGATTTTAGAATCCGAATAACATTTGTCCTTATTCCAAGGATAAAATTCTATTTCAGATTCATCTACTTTTGTTAACCCAATAAATAATATATTGTCAGTATATTTTTTAGCATTATTGATTAAACTAATAATATTATTTTCAAATGCTTCAAGAGAAACTTTTTCTTCACCATTTATATTTTGCGTATCATTAACTCCTACAGAAAAAATAATTATTGAGTCTCTATCTTTATAATAAATCTTTTTACACTCATCATCAAATCTATTTTTAACATCAAGAGTAGTATCGCCCCACATTTCAAAATTTAAAACATTATAATAATTATCACTATAATCATGTTCTAAAATATGGCTTAATATATATTTATAATCAACAATTTCGTCTCCAAAAACTAAAATATTTATATCTTTCATAGTATCCTTCTTCCTTTTTAGCTATTCGAATTTTTCGAATAATTGAATTTGTAATAATTAATTTTGTTAATTCGGCTTATTTTCGGCTTATTTTCGGCTTATTTTCGGCTTATTTTAGTTTTTCTAAATATTTATCCGTTAAAACATAATCTACATTTCTCATTTGTTTATCATCAAATCTTTTTAAAAATCCCTTTTCTATCCATTTTTTTATCCAATTATTAGCAGTATCTAAATTAATCTTAAAATGATTAGAAATATCTTTAGCTTTTACTTTACTATTATTAATTAAATAGTTAGCACCCCAACGTTCTCTTTTATCTAAAGTATCAATAATACTAATTTCTTCTTTACTATTTTTGTAAATTTCTTTTACCCTATTACCAACTATTTCAAAAGTATCTGCCATTATCGATACAAAATATTCTAACCATTCTGTTATATCAGCATTATTTCTACCAAAATAAAAATTATGATTTAATCCCATCTGTAAAGAATTATAGTATTCATTTATATTTTTATCATAAAACTCTTCCATTACATAAAAACCTTTCAAATCATACCCATAAGCTTTTAAAATGTAAGTTGCTAACAATCTAGAACACCTACCATTTCCATCCCAGAAAGGATGAATAGTAACAAACTCATAAGCAAATATTCCTGCTTTTATAGGAATTGGCACATTATTATCTTTTAAATTAAATCTTTTAATCATATTTTTAATTAAACTACTTACATCTTTTGCTTCTGGTGGCATATAAACAATTTTACCAGTAATAGAGTCAGCAACTACATTTTGATTGTCCCTATAACTATTTTTATATGTTAAATGCCTACCAGAAACCAAATTATGCACTTTAAAGATTAAATCCTCAGTTATAGTATCATTATGTTCTGACTCTTTATTTAAATACATTAAAGCATTATAATAGTTTCTAACTTCTAAAACACTTCTTTCATGAGACTTTTTATCACTATTAATTACTTTTTTTACTTCATCTAGATTTAATTTATTACCTTCAATTTTAGTAGAATAATGTACTCTTTTTACCATTGTTTCTTTTTTTATTTCTTCTTCTATTGATATAGGAAGAGGAAGTAAATCAACAACTTCTCTTGCTCTATTTATTCTTACTAAATCATTGACCATTTTATTAGTATAATTCCATTTTAAATCCATTTTCATAAATTCACCCCCAAACTTTAGTGGAAATATTTCTTTTAATGCTTATTATCTTACCATTAGAAAAAATGTTCGTCAATGATAAATTTAAAATAATGTTAAAAACTCAAAAATATCACTAGTAGTAACTTTACTAAAGAAAATAATAAGGAAAGATATTAAAAGAAAAGGACCAAAAGGTATCATATGCTCTTTATTTTTATAAAGTAAATACAAAGATACTGGTAATGCTATAAAAGACGCTAAAAAGATAGCAATAAGTCCTAAAAAAGGATCTAAGACAAGTCCTAATACAAATAATAACTTAACATCTCCTCCCCCTAAAGATTCTTTTTTAAATAAAGCATTACCTAACTTCATCAAAAGATACATAAAAAGAAATAAAGATACACCACTTATTAAAGACAATCCTACTCCTTTTAATCCTTCCATCATAAACTCTAATATAATAAAAACTACACTAAAAAATATTATCACTTCATCAGGTATTATCATATAAGTCAAATCACTAGCAAAAATAATCATAGATAACGCTACTATATTAAGCGCTAATACTAATTCCAAAGATATACCAAAACTATAATAAGATAAAGCAAATAAAATACCTGTTACAACTTCTATAAAAGGATTTAAAACACTAACTTTAGCATGACAATATCTACATTTTCCTTTTAAAAAGATATAAGAAAATAAAGGTATTAAATCATACCAAGCAAGAATATGTCCACAATTATCACAAACACTTCTCTCATTAATAAATTTTTCATTTTTACTAAGTCTTAAACCTACACAACAAAAGAAAGACCCAAATACTAGGCCTAATATAAAGAAACAAATTATATATATAACTTCCATAACCTCACCTACTGAATCTGTCCATAAATATCAAACATTGGAACAACTATTGATAATAGAATAGTACCAACTATTAATGCCAGAAATGCTATCATCAAAGGTTCAATAAAGCTTTGCATCTGTTTAACTAAAGTTTTATGTAATACTTGGAAATAATTAGCAACTTTCTCCATCATAAGTCCTAGTTGTCCTGTTTTCTCACCAGTTACAATCATTTCATAAGCAACAACAGGAAAAGCCCAACTACCTTTAAATGATTCTGAAATATTTACACCTTTATTTAAATTAACAATTGTCTTAGCAATTAATCCTTTATATATTTCATTATTAGTAATCTTTGCCAAAACATCCATACTATCAGTAATAAAAACACCATGATTTAACAAAGAAGCAAAAGTTTTTGTAAAGTTATAAACTTCATTATAAATAACAATCTTACTAAAGACAGGAATATGCATTATTACCAATTGAACATTTTTTCTAAAGCCTTTTACTTTCTTATATAGATAGATAAATAATCCTACAAATATACCTACACCAAGTATAATAAACAAATAATAATTGACAATAAAATCACTAGCACTCATAACAAAAGTTGTAATAGCAGGTATCTTTGCATCATTATCTTCATACATTTGAACAAACTGAGGAACAATACTAATCAATATGAAAATAATAACACCTATAGCAATACATAAAACAATAATTGGATAAGTCATAGCAGAAACCATCGCTTTTCTAGTTTCTTCTTTAGATGTATAATAATCTGCCATATCATCTAATACTGAAGTTAAATCCCCAGTAAGTTCCGCTGTTTTAATCATATTAATTAAAAGTGTAGGAAACTTATCACCTTGTTTAGACATTGCTCTTGAAAGATTCTCACCTTTTAATAACTCATAAACAACTTTTTGATATACTTTTCTCTGTTCTTGCTTTTCACTCTGTTTTTCAAGAATTCTAACTGAATCTATTAAAGAAATACCAGCTTTCAAATAAGTAGATAATTGAGTAAGAGAAAATGATAAATCCGCAGCTTTAAATTTACCACCAATATTAATATCAATATCATAAAATTTACGTGGTACAACCTCTAATACTTCATAACCTTCATTTTGTAAAAATAATTTTACTTCATCAGCACTAGGTCCTTCAAAAGTACCATTAATAATTTTACCATTGCTTCCTTTTATTTTATAACGAAAAGATATACTAGGTTCATTATCAATTACTTTTTTCTCATTAGATGCTTCTTGCTGTTCTTGCATCATCTTTTCAACTTCAAGAAGAACTTTTTCATCATCTGTTAATTCTCTATTCTTTTTAGAACTTACTTTTCCTCTACTTAATTTATCAATAACTGCTAAAAAGCCAATATAAGCATAATTAATTATTCTTTTAGGAGCAAGAAAAATAAATCTTACCAAATGATAAATTAAAATAAAAGGTTTTGCTAATATCTCCATCTTACTCCTCCTTATTCTAAAATTATTATACCACTGTCTTAATTTAATCACAAGTAGTAAAAATTAATCATATATTAAAGTAAAGTGAAAGAGAGTGATTAAATGTATAATCAGTATAATAATATGGGAATGTGGCCAAACAATTCTTTTCAAAGCTTTCCTAAAAGGAGTATTAACTGGAATAGTATTTTAAACAACACCCAAAGAACATTAGGAATAATTAATCAAGCGATACCTATAGTTTACCAAGTAAGACCTTTAATAAATAATGCTAGAACCCTTTTTAGAGTAGCATCTGCTATTAATGATAATGATGATGAAACAAATAATGATATAGTTGATGAAAATAATTACGATAATAATTTATATAATGAAAAAAAAGATAGTAATGGACCTATATTTTATTTATAGGACTAGCTATCTTTTTTATATTTCTCTAAATAAATAGACATTTTCTTTTAGAGTTTGATTAGGAAGATTAAAATCTCTACTTGAAACTAATTCTCCTCCCATATGTTTATAGAAACTATTGACATTAGTATTAAGAGCAAGGCAGCCAACAATCATACTATTAAAGCCCATTTTCTTAATTTCTTCTTTAGCTTTCTCAAATAGCATTTTACCAAAGCCTTGATGTTTAACTCCATTAAGCAAATATAAAGCCCTTATTTCTCCTATATTTTGATAATTATCATCACGTGATTTACATACTCTAATAACTCCTACAGGAATTTTATCTACTTTTAGAAGAAAAGACTTATCAAAAGAATTATTTAACGATTTTTTTATTCTTTCTATAGAATTATTAATCTCTTCTTTAGTATTAATTAATTCTAGAAACTCATCATTAACTATTCCTTTATAAGTCTCTTGCCAAGCTTTAGTAGTTACTATTACATAGTCTCTAATATTATTAAGATTTAACTCTTCTATAGAGTAATTCATTAAAGCTTAATCTCTTCTTTTAATAATTTAATAAATTCATCTAAACTTACTGTAGTAGTATCTTTTTCACCATGACGTCTATAACTAATAGTATTATCAGTCTTTTCTTTATCTCCAAGAATTAGTGTATAATTAATCTTTCTAGTTTGTGCTTCTCTTAATCTATAACCCAATTTTTCATTACGATTATCTAACTCTACTCTAATATCATTTTTCTTTAACTCTTCATAAATTTTATTAGCATAATCTCCCTG
>CALWAJ010000065.1 GCA_944373065.1 uncultured Bacilli bacterium | reverse complement strand
GAAAATGACCATATCGCTGTTTGTATCTCTGGAGGGAAAGACTCCGTCTTACTTGCCAAATGTCTAGAAGAGTTACAAAAACATGGCAAGACTAACTTTAAACTATCATATATCGTTATGAACCCTGGATACAAAGAAGAAACTTTAAAAGTAATAAAAGATAATTTAGAAGCTTTAGGAATTGACTACAAAATATTTAACTCTGATATTTTTGAGGTTGCTAACAAACTAGATAAAGACCATCCTTGTTATATGTGTGCAAGAATGCGAAGAGGTTTTCTTTATAAGACTGCTAAAGATTTAGGATGTAATAAAATTGCCTTAGGACATCACTTTGACGATGTAATAGAAACTATTCTTCTATCAATGTTTTATGGAGGAGAGTTTAAAACGATGTTACCTAAATTACATAGCACCAACTTTCCTTCCATGGAACTTATTAGACCTCTATATCTAGTAAGAGAAGAGTCCATTAAGAAATTCTGGCAATATAATGAGTACACCTTTATAAACTGCTCTTGTAAATTTACAGAAAATAAAGGCGCTGAAAGTAATTCAAAACGTTTAGAAATAAAAAAACTACTTAATGAGCTTAGAGAGAAAAGTGATGTTATTGATAATAATATCTTCAAAAGCACTGAGAAAGTTAACCTAGAAACTATCATAAGTTATCAAGATGATGGTAAAATCACTTCTTTTTTAGACCGTTATTAGGTTTTTTTGTATAAAAAAATAATTATTTAATCATTACTAGTTTAGGAGATGATTAAATGGCTAATAATAAAGTATTAATAAGTGGAGTAAAAACGTCTGAATTAAAAGTATTAACTAGTGATGAGATGACACAGTTATTTAAAAAAATGCATAATGGTGATACAGTTGCAAGAAATGACCTTATTAGTGGTAATTTAAAATTGGTATTAAGTATTTTAAGAAGAGTAAATACTAGGAATGAAAACTTAGATGATTTATTTCAAGTTGGTTGTATAGGATTGGTTAAAGCGATTGATAATTTTGATTTGTCTCATGAGGTTAAATTTTCTACTTATGCTGTACCTATGATTTTAGGTGAGGTAAAAAGATACTTGAGAGATAACAACAGTATTAGAGTGAGTCGTTCGACTAGAGATTTAGCTTATAAAGCTTTGAATCTTAAAGAAGAATATTTTATGGAAAAGGGAATGGAGATATCTATTGAAGATTTAGCTTTAGCTTTAAATGTAACTGTTTATGATGTTGTTTTTGCCTTAGAATCCCTAAAAGATCCTGTATCTATGTTTGAGCCTATCTATAATGACGGAGGAGATACTATTTATATTTATGATCAAGTAGAAGATAAGAAAAAAACAGGTTCTGTTATGGAAGAAAGACTTGCAACTATAGATGCTGTTAATAATTTAAAAGATAAAGAACAATATATTCTAAATGAACGTTATATTGTTGGTAAAACACAAATGGAAATAGCACAAGAACTTGATATAAGTCAAGCGCAAGTATCAAGACTTGAAAAAAATGCTATAAAACAACTTAAGAAAACTTTACGGTGAGCATAGAATAATTGTTTTTTACATATCTTTTAATAGTTAGGCAGTGATATTATGAGACTTTCTGATTTACAAAGTAAAGATATTGTTAATGTTGTAGATGGAAGAAATATTGGTAATATTATAGATGCTAAAATAGATGATAAGAATGGTAGTATTATTAGTTTAGTCGTTGAGAGTAAAGGAAAATTTATGTCTTTTTCAAAGAGTGAAGATATGGAAATAAAGTGGCAGAGTATTGAAAGAATTGGTGAAGATGTTATTTTAGTTAGAATAAATTAGGTGGTGTTTAGTTTTTGTTTTGGAAAAAGAGATTTAATATATTTATACTCTTAATTATTTTGTCATTTATTCTTAGTATAATTATGATTCTTTATTCTGGAAAAAGATTAGAAAAGATAATTGTTAGGTATGCGACTGTTGAAACTGAAAGAATTGCAAGTGTTATTTTAAATGATGTTGTTGATTTTGATGATGAAATATTTGATAATAATTTTTATGATATTATTAGAGATAGTGAAGGTAATATAAATCTGATTGATTTTAATTCTAAAGAAGTTAATAGTATTTTGAAACTTGTTAACAATAAAGCGATGGATAGACTCAAGGCTTTAGAAAAAGGTGATAGTGGTGTCTTAGAATTATCTGATTCTTTAAAAGGAACTAGATTAACCTATCTTAAAGATGGAATTGTTTGTGATATACCTTTGGGGGTTTTATTAAATAATTCTTTGCTTGTTAATTTTTCTACTAGTATCCCTATTAGATTTTCTTTTATTGGAACAGTTTCTAGTAATATTTTTACAGATGTTAAAGAATATGGCTTTAATAATGCCTTAATTGAAGTAGGGATAGAAGTTACTATTAAAGAAAAGATAACTATGCCTCATTCTACAGAAACTATTCCTATTACTACTAGAGTTAATCTTATTACCCAAATTGTCCAAGGAAACGTTCCAGAGTATTACAATAATGGATTTGAAGCTAGTTCTAGTAGTTTTTCTTCTTAAAGTTTGTTATAATGAATATGGGTTGTGATGTTATGGTTAATTTATTAGATAATAAATATGAAATAATTAGAGGAAAAGAAAATTTTGATAGTGAGACAGTTAAAAGCTTTTTTACAGATTATTTTTTACCTTTTGATTATATTTTAGGGGATTATGCTTATGATAAGTTAAGACTTAAAGGTTTTTATGATTCTAATAATAAGAAAGTTAAAGACTTTAATAATATTAATAATTTAGATGATTATATTAAAAAATACTGTGCTTATGGAGCGAGAATTTTTGTATTAAAGAAGTTAAAAAAATAGGATTATGACATTTTTTTGAAAAATAGTCTTCCTATTTCTTTTTTTTTATGCTAAAATGGTCTATAGAATAGTAAAGGGAGGAAAAAAGGATGAATGAAAATAAGAAAATGACTCTATCAATTATAAGTGAAGATGGTTCTATAGATGAAGTAGAAGTTGTTATAGCTTTTGAGTTTAAAGATACAAAAAAAGAGTATGTTGTATATACAAAGAATGAAAAAGATGAAAATGGTAATGTAACAGTTTATGTATCTCAAGTTGATAGAAGTGGAGATACTCCAAAATTATACGGTATTGATGATGAGGATGAATGGAATAGAGTTAAAGATGTATTAAGAAGATTATCTAAAAAAGATTAGTTTTATAATTTCTTTATAATTAGTTGGAGGCGAATGACATGGATGGAATACTAAATAATGAAGATTTTGCAGTTGAACGTGTTGATGGTACTGCTACTTTAGAAACGGATGCTAATAAAATTAAATTAAAGATGGTTTCTTTTGCTGCTGTAATGGATGTTAAAGCTGAGTTTATGCTGAGGGAAAAACATAAGATGTTTAATAATGTAGTTAGTCAGCATAATGCTGATTCTAAACCTTTTTATGAACAAATTAAGGTAGCAAAGCAAGATGAAGATTATAATAATGTTACTGAGGATATTTATAATTTTGGTAGAGCTAAGAAACGTTTTACGCAAGTAGCTAAGAAGGCTTTAAAATTACCTGAAGAGAATCGCGAAGAATTGGCATCTAAAGGAGTTACAGAGTATAATGGGGAAAAAGTTAGCATGGAAGATATTAATAGTGCTGCTAATGAAACTGATAAATATGCAAATGCTTTTGCTAATATAGATAGTGAAGCAATTAAAAAAGAAGTAGAAAATGTTATTAATAGTCAGGGCGATTATATAGCAGAGAATGTTAATGCTGATAACTTTGAAGGTACTGTTAAGATTGCTAGCGATGAGGTTATTAAAAATATTGATGAAAAACAAAGTGAAAAAACAACTTCTAATGATGTAGATGCTACTAAAACAGAGGAAGATACTAAGATTACTAAAGACGATTTAGCTAATATCTTTGCAAATCCTGATTTAGTTAAGACTGATGATGGAATGGTTGATAATCAACCTGATTCTAGTAAAGAAAAAGAAGAAGAACCTATTAAAAAGAAAGAGACTAGTATGTTTAGTAATGCTGAACCAGCTGTTGAGGGTACTGTAGAAGAAACTAAAGTAGATGAAAAGGGTATTTCTGATAATACTTATAGTATGAGTACAGAGAATAATTCTTTATTTACGCAACAAGATGCTTTTATGCCATATAACGATTCTGATATTTTTAAGAATGCTACTTTTGCTCCAGCAATTGGAATGAATGATGAGCCAGTTAAAGAGGAAGAAGTTAAAACAACAGATGAAAATACTTCAAAAGTTGAAGATAGTAGTGCTATTGACTTTGGTAACGATAAATCAATGCAGGAATTGTTAGAAAGTTTGCAAAAAAGTAATCAAGAGTTAGAAAGTAGGTCTCAAGAGCTTACTTCTAGTATTTCAAGTGCTAAGAGTCAAGTAGATGTTGCTACTAAAGCTAAAACTGAGGCTGAAAGAGAAAGAGATGCTGCTAAGGAAAAGGCTGAAGAAGCTAAAAGACAAGTTGATTTGTTTAAATCATATATGCCTAAAATTCAAGATGAACGAAGATTGCAAGCTGAACGCAAGAAAACAATTCAAGGACAGGAAGAAGAGTTACAAAAAACTAAGGATGAACTTGCTTCAATTAATAATGCAACTGATGTTTATAAAAAAGATACTGATAGGTTCAATGAAGATTATGCAAATTATCTAGAGGAATTAAGAAAATTACGTAGTTCATTGACTGGTGATAGTGATAGCTTTGATGTTGATTTAGGTAAAGGACGTTCTAGATAACGTTCTTTTTTTTTGCTTTTTTCATATACTTTATTGAGGTTTTGAATATGAAAAATGCTCTTTTTTACTATTATCAAATTAATGCTTTGAAATTAATTAAAGAAAAAAGATATTACTACTTTGAAGAAGGGGAAAATATATATTACTTATATCTTGTTGATAGGCCTCTTGATTATGTTAATGAAGTAGTACTTCTTAATAAATATTTAATTAATACTAAGTTTATGACTATTATCTATAATATTAATGGCCAAGCTTTAAGTCTAATTAATAATCATTATTATATCTTATTAAAAGATAATAAAAATAAAAGGTTTAATTTTAATGACTTTTATCAACCTTACTATTGTTTTAATGAAATGCTTAAATTAAAATTACTTGATCATAGTGATTGGGGAAAATTATGGAGTAGTAAAATAGATTATTTTGAATATCAAAAGAAATATATTAAAATAAAATATCCTATCCTTTATAAAACAATAGATTATTTTATTGGCTTTGGAGAAAATGCTATTAGTTATTTTAATGCTGTTAATAGCTTTCTTAAAAAAGATTACAATGATATGTTGGTAGTATCTAGAAGAAGAGTTAATTTCGATGATTTGAGCTTTTATAATCCCTTAAATCTTGTTATTGATAATAAGGCTAGGGATGTAGGCGAATATTTAAAATATATCTTTATTAAAGATGATTATACTGATGATTTGTTAGAAACACTAATAACAAATTTAGAATATAGTAATTATCAATATGCTCTTTTGATGGCTAGAGTTTTGTTTCCTAGTTTCTATTTTGATGTATATGAATCTATAATTAATGGCTATATTAAAGAAAAAGAAATTGAAAAAATATTAGTTAGAGCGAAAGATTATGAGATTTTTTTGCTGAAAGTATATACTTTTATAAATAAAAAGCAATCTATTTTAAAAATAGATTGGTTAGAGGTTAATTAACATTTCTTACTTCTTTTACTTCTTTTATCTCATTCATAAGCATTTGCTCAATTCCATCTTTTAAAGTTACATCTAAAAATGAACAGTCAGCACAGGCTCCTCCTAGTTTTACATAGACAATTCCATCTTTAAAATCAATATATTCTAAGGCACCACCATCACTTATTAAAAATGGCTTTAATTCTTCAATAATATCCTTAATTTTTTTTACAATTTCTTCTTGATTATTCATTTTTCCTCTCTTTCTTTTATTAAAGACATTATAAACACATTTCAAAATATTGTAAAGGTTGTAATGATATCTTTTTTTTGTTATAATACGTCTAGAGGTTAATTGTATGATGAAAAAATATGAAAATGGATCTGTTGTTCTTGGGACTGTTACAGGAATTGAAGATTATGGTATTTTTATAAAACTAGATAAATTTAATAGTGGACTTATTCATATTTCGAAAATAGGTAATCATTATATTAAAGATTTGCATAATTATGTTAATATTGGAGAACTTATTAGAGTAAGAATAGTTGAAAAGAATCAAGATGGTACTTATAAATTAAGTATAAAAAATGTAGATTATAGAATCACTAAAAGACATGGTAGTAAGATAGTAGAAACAGAGAGTGGCTTTAAAAATTTAGCTTTACATCTTAGTTATTGGATTGATAAAGAATTATCTTCGTCAAAAAAGTAAAAAAATGTTAAAATATTATTGACAATCAGACAATTAACTGGTATATTTAATCATGTCAAACGGTTTTTGGGCGATTAGCTCAGTTGGTTAGAGCACTTGCCTTACAAG
>CALWAJ010000064.1 GCA_944373065.1 uncultured Bacilli bacterium | reverse complement strand
CAACAAAGTTCACCTTTGTTGCTTATCAATTAATAAAATCGGGATATCCAAACGGGATTTCATAATTTAAATTAACCCCATATTTAACTTTTAATACATACCTTATCATCAATTTAATTAAAAAAGAGAACCAAACTATATTCTCATTTTATATCTAATCATATCTTTTACCATTGACTAATGGTTTTAAAACTCTAACCTTAACATTAGGAATCTCTATATTAGGAATAGAATCTATATTTATATTTTCAAAAAGATAAATTTTATCTAATAATTCTTTATCGTTATTATTCTTTAGTCTATTAAACAACTCTATTTCATTAAGTCTATACAAGTCATCATAAGTAACATAACCTCTATCAATAGATAATTTTACTATATTAGCAAGTAACTGCATCATATAATAATCCTCGTTAGTATGGCAATACAAATCTATACTTTTACTAACATCAATTAATTTAGAAACAACATCTCTATTATTAAAACCAATCTCATCTTCATTATCTTCATTTTTAAATACTCTAACATCATTAATAATTTTTTTAATATCATCTTTAATAATATTTTTAGTCCAACCTATTCCAGTTAAAATAACGCCATCTAACCTATCAGCACAACACTTTGGTCTATCATTATCAACAATACTAAATTTTTTAAAATTGATAATATCATCTACATCTATATTATCTTCTTTTAAGCATTTAAGTAAATACATATCATTTTTTATGATATCTTCCGTAAGTTCTTCTGTACTTTCTTGTTTTTCATAATCTTCATTCATATAATCTATAACATGTGAAAAACAAGGAGTTGCAACATCATGAAATAAAGATACAACGGTCATAGTCTTATCTTTAGTTACTTTATAAGTTAGTAAAGAAGTTGTAAGGGAATGAGCAAATCTACTAATATATTCACTAAAATCATAAACACTTTTAGAAGCAAAATCCATTCCACAAAAATAACCAATTCTCATTAATCTAACTAAAGATGGACATTCAAAATACTTCCTAAGAAATAATGGCATATTCTTATAATCTAATTGTTCTAAATAAAACTGTAATAACATATTGAACCCTCCTAAAAAAATTCTACCATAATTAATAACACTTTTCCACATGAAAAAACAAGAGTTAAATCTTGTTTTATTCTTGTGCTTCGTAAAAGACTTTTTTTAATTCTTTAGCATTTGAAACAAATTTAAAAGTCCAACCTTCACCATGAGTAGTTATAGATACTTTTGAATATCCAAATATACTACCAAAAAGTCCTTTTGAAACGGATATAGCATTTATTGATTTTAAAGGCATATCTAATTCTTCTTTCTTTATAAAACCAACAGAACCGTATACTCTTTTGTTAGTAATACATAAACTATTAGTTTTTAAACTTATAACCCAACGAAGATAAATTAGAACAATAAATAACAAGCCTAAAACAACATTAATCATTAAGCATAGAACTGCTATAACTGCCCCAACAATAAGCATTATATTAGACTGTTCTGCCTTAATCAATATTTTCTCACCTTTAGTTAAATTTTCTTCTATTCGTTCCATTTTACTTCTCCTTTCTTCTCTATCATATCGCAAAAATGTCATATTGAGTAGCATTTTGTCATAATTAAAAGCAAAAAGGGGATAATTTTAATGGTGATACAATGAATTTCAATAATATTAAACAATTAAGAGAAGAAAATGAATTAACTCAAAAAGAAATGGCTGAAAAACTAAATACAACAAGATCAGCTTATTCATTATGGGAACTTGGTAAAAACATTATTCCCTTACCAAAATTATTAGAACTAAGTAATATGTTTAAAATTAGTATGGATTACTTATGTGGATTATCTACTGTAAAAGACATAAAATGTTCCCATCCAAATATAGATAAAAAGAGTATAGGTAAAAAACTATTACAAACAAGAAAAAAATTAAAACTAACCCAAGAAAAAATTGCCAAAAAATTTAATACTACCCACTCTGCTATAAGCGCATATGAAAATGGAATAACATTAATACCAACAATATTCTTAATAGAATTTTCAAAAATTTCAAATAAATCTATAGATTGGTTCTGTAGTGATAAGATAAATGAATAATATTTATTTTACATATTTTTATAGAAAAATGCACAATATTTTAAAAATATTGTGCATTTACATTTCCGGTATAAAACTGTTAAGCTATATTAAATTACTTTTCAATTTTACCCACACACTAAACCTTACTTACTTCTATATTTTAATCTAATTTATTCTTAATAATTATCTTCTCTAATTCTTCATAAACTCTATCTACTTGGTCTTTATCTCCTTCAATAGCAACTACTTTCATTTTAGGAGCAGTATATTCATCAATTTCAAATTTAACATGTCCTTTTTTATAAACTATTCTATGTCTTTTTAACACTTTTTCATCATTTAAATCTAATATAGCTATTAAGGACTTAACAAACTTTCTATTTTCTTTAGTAATAAGCAAATCCAAAGATTCTCTACTTACACTCAATACATCATTATTTAAATTATCATCTTTAAAATTTAATAACTCCACAGTTCTATCTTCATAAATATTTTTAGTAATTCTAGCCATTATCTTACCACCATTTTTATAAAGAGTTCTTACCTGTTTATATTCATCAATTTTTTTATATTTATTTTTTATACAATAATCTATAAATTCTTTTATACTTTTTACTTTAAAACTATATTCATATTCTTCGTTCATCTTTTTTCACCTTTCTTAAAACTGGATTAGGATAATTAAATCTTGTAAATACTTGGTACTCAGGATAATTTGCTAGAAAATGTATGCTAGCCTCAGTAGCATCATCAGTAGAATGCACTAAATTTGTATTTAAATCAGGATCCCATAATACTTTTTCCCCATTGAACCACAGAACATAATGCGAAGCAATACGTTGCGTTAAGTTTTCTCTAACATAGTGCTTTCTTACATTTAGGATATCTGCATCTTCTTTTACCAATAAAACTCTATTAGGACCATTCATTTGTATTTCGTATTTCATACCATGAGGATGAAAATAACTCATTGGCTTTAAATGCATTTTCGAATACAATCCTAAATTACAATCATAAGAACAAATTAAATTTTTTCTATTAGGAATCATAATCTCTGTTACACTAGAAGAAACCCCTGCTAAAAATGATGAAGGTTTGACTATAACAACATTATAACCTAACTCCCAAAATAATCTAGGAGTAATATGATTTAAAAAAATTTTTTTGCCACCTATATCAACATATTTATCTAAATTATATTCCCCTAATATTTTTTGAGCTTCCTTCTGTTGTGCTTTATAATCAGTAGTATTTCTTATCAAAAAGTCTAAATTATCTTTCCAACTATCAACTATATCTTTCTTCTTTACATCATTACGTCTTTTCATTTTCTTTAATTCATTAATTTTATCTAAATATTCATCATTAATAATTTCTTTAAGCTGTTCATAATCACTATTATTAACACAATCAAAATACTTTACCAGTAATCCTTCAAAACATGTCTTATCTAATAGATGCTTTATCAAATTATAATTTTCTATTTGTTTTAAATCATAATGATGATTACTAATATTATACATATCATATCTTATTAGTTTTAAAAAACAATCAAGTTCTTCATCAATTCTTAAATAATCAGTATATATGCTATTACTTAATAATTTATTAACTTCCCCATAAGTATATCCAATATCTGGAGTAGTATCTACTACATATTCATTCTTATTAATATCTCTAACTATTACTACAAAATGATATCCATTATATTTCTCTAAATCTATATTTTTTCTATTAGTAACTAAAGCTAAGTAAGAATCAGTATATATATTAAGGGATTGTAAATAAGTTAGAAATACTTTAGATGAAGTATAATCATCACCAATTAAAGAATCAATTTCTGTAATAGGATTAGGATATTCTTCATATATCATAGTCTGTCTTACAATGTCCGCCAATACTTGTAATCTATCAAAATCAGACAATTTTTCAAAATCTTTAATCATAGGAGAATCACAATAAGTCTCTCTAGAATCAACTATTGGCTCTAACATATTTATATCTGGAAGTATTTTATTCATATTCATCTATAACCTTCTTCAAAAACATATTAAAATTTTTAAGCAAATCATAATCTTTTCTTAATCTTAACTGTCCATTTTTATTTATATTTTTCATAGAATCTTCATTAAAATATTTTTTTATTTTCTTAGCAGATTCTTTTATATTATCTAAATCTACAAGTACGCCATCAATACCATCATTAATCTGTTCATGTAAACCGCCTCTATCATTAGCCACAATTAAGACATTATCTTTATTAAATCTTCTCATTTCATTAATAACTAAGCCAAATATTTCTCTAAAAGAAGGAATAAGCATTATTAAAGGTTTAGTATAATGTTTAACTATATATTGTGGTAAGAAAAAAGGTTCATCTACATATAATATCGAATCTGTTTTACTAGCTAAATCTTTGTATGAAGAAATTATTGGTTGTCCCTCATAATATTGTCTAGTAATAACAACTGCTTTAACATTCATCTCTTTACCTAATAACATTGTTTTATCAAGATTTTTATATTTCTCTGCTCTTCCTAATGAAAGGACAAGAGAATCGTATTGATTTAAGTCATCCAAAATCTCTTTCATTCTTATATTTTCATCATATGTATTTTCTCTACTTAATA
The DNA here is from genome assembly GCA_944373065.1 of uncultured Bacilli bacterium. Classification (GTDB taxonomy): domain Bacteria; phylum Bacillota_I; class Bacilli_A; order RF39; family UBA660; genus Onthousia. Next base: position 1,922 of record CALWAJ010000064.1, on the reverse strand, counting down.
TTTCTCCATTAATAACATCTATGTTTTTCTCTTCTTTTAAATTATATTCTTTTAATAAATGATTACGTATATAAATACCAGTAGATATTAAATAGTTATTTTCAGTAGAATTAATATAATCAATAGAAGCTTGTTCCCAATTTATCCTTTCATTATGTAATTGTTGTTCCAAAGAAAGTGACATATCTTCATTATATATTTTAGCAGTTGAGTGAGGTATCCAAGCTTTAATACTATTTTTTTCTTCTTTTATCATAGATAATAATCCTGCATAAGGAGTGTCATTACATAATGTAATAACATAATCATAGTTACTAAAATCTATTTTATTTATAACATTAGCAGTATTTTTAGAAGCTAGTCTATAATTTTCAACATTACCAAAACTAGTCTCTCCATTAGTACCATTAAATAAAATATATAGACTAGTATTTTTTAATGATTTATGATATTTAAAAAGTTCCTCATTATATCCCATACTATCTTGATTAAATTCTAATGTAAATAAATTTAAGTGATAATCAATTTTTTTAGTTTCTAACAAATCCCTAATAACTTCAATATATCTTCTAACAATAGTACCAACTCCTGCATAATGACTAATAATTCCATCATGAGCACAAAGATTAATTAATAATTTCATTGATAACCTCCTCAATATTAGACTTTTTATAAATAATAATTTTATATTTTTTAGCATATTTCTTCAAATTAAAAATTGTCAAAGCATGTGTTAATTTTAAATTATCAATACTACCAAAAGGATTTTTATCATCATTTAATGATGGATGATAATTATCTTTATCATATAAATAATAACTACATACATTATCATTATTATAGATATCTATAAATTGTTTAAACCATTCTTCAACATAACTAGCATTGTAATCATTATCAATCAAATGATTAACTTGATTATAAACTAAAGTACTAATAGGACCTCTATCTATAATAATTGTCCCTTTATCATACTTATAAACTTTCATTTCATCATTCTTTAAAAATATTTCTTCTTCATCAGTAAAAGGATTATTAATATCAGGATTAATTAATTCATCAACAACATAAACATTATCTAAATTCATTGCTTTTATTTTATTAACTAAATATGTCTTACCAACACCAGGCAAACCTTCAATAAATATTATTTTTTTCACTATAAAATCTCCTCATAAAAAAATAATTACTACTACATAGTATAACACAGTTTTTAAATTATGATTTTATCATATCCAAATTCTTTCCCCATTAAATATTAAACTTTTCTTCAACATTAATCTTTTAGCCTCTTCATCTTCTCTAGTTGGTATCGTCATATAATCACTATATTTCTTTCTAAATTCTGCAATTTGTATTTCATCATATGGCTCATAATATAAAAAATCAATTATTTTATTTAAATCAATAAATCTTCTAGGTAACCTGTATTCTATTCTATAATCATCATAATTACCCACACCAATATATTTATTTAAAATCTCTTCAGCAATATATTTTTTAAACTCTTCTATTGGAGCACTATATAATTCTCTAGGTACATAATCAAAAGTGTTTTTTCTAGAAGCATGAGCATTTAAATATGGAACTCTATCATAAATAAAAAAATCTTCTTTTTCAAATTTTCTTACTTGTTCAATTGTTAAACCACCATTAAAAACTATCATACAAATCACCATTTAAATACATTTAATATCTAATTAAATTTGAGTATATTAAAACCCTTACGAAACATAATGGGTTAATTACTAATTGGTGCCGTTGAGGAAGTTATCTACAACTTTTTCCAAAGGTAATCGATATATGAACCAATCACTAACAATATTTTAACACATCAATATAGCGAATGTCTTGTAAAAATAAATAATCTTTTGATAACACATTTATTTTTGATATTAATTATAGTATAATCTTATTTGATA
>CALWAJ010000063.1 GCA_944373065.1 uncultured Bacilli bacterium | reverse complement strand
CTTATTATGAGTAGTACTTTAGAAGATAAGATAGTTAATCATGTTATCTGTAAGAAAGTTCTATTACCTTTAGATAAGTACTTAATAGATAGTAATTGTGCAACTAGAATAGGTAGAGGTACTAGTTATGCTAGATATTTGTTAAATAAATATCTTGTTAAGATTAAAAATAAATCTAGTACTTTCTATATCCTTAAATTTGATTTTACTAAGTACTTCTATAATATTAGTCATAAAGTATTACTTAATAAGCTAAGTAAATATTTAAGTAATGAAGATTTATTATTAATTAAAGATATCTTAAATACTACTAATAGTGATTATATTAATAATACTATTAGAAATCTAGGTATGGGTACTTTCTATAAAAAAGACACAGGACTGCCTATAGGTAACTATACTTCTCAGTTCCTTGCAGTGTTCTATCTTAATGACTTAGACCACTTTATTAAAGAAGAGTTAGGTTGTAAATACTATATTAGATATATGGACGATGGTATTATTATAGATAGCAATAAAGAAAGATTAAAAGATATTTTAAGAATATTAGAATCTATTGTTAATAGAGATTACTTATTAGAGTTTAATAATAAAACTAAAATATATAAGAGTACTGAAGGATTTACTTTTTTAGGTATTAATTATAAAGTCAAAAACAATAAAATCTTTAGAAGAATTGTTAGTAAGACTAGAAGAAGATTACTAAAGAAAAATATTAAATATTGTTTCAAATATGAAAAATAGTACTTGATTAATTATAACTATTATGATACTTTATAAATAGAAGAGCGCCTTGTAAAAAAAGATGGAGAAAAGGAGGTTATGAAAAAAAATAAAAAAAGTATAAATTTTGTAAATTGAAGTATTTTTAGAGTTCAAAATTGAAAAATCGCCTAGAGAAAATTAAAAATTGAAGACATAAATTTAATGAATTTTCAAAATTACCTTTTTGCAATGTTTTTTAGACTATGTTATAAGTATTGCAGAAGGAGGAACCTTATGAAAAAACTTCGTAAAAAACATATTCCAGAGAATGTCTCTAATGAAGAGATTAGAGAATATATGATAACTAATAACTTTGTTTATGAAGGTACTCTTGATTCTGTTTTTAAATCTATTATGGGAGACTGTCTTTTATATTTAGGAGATATAATATCTAAATTAACTGGACTCGATAAAGCTTTTATCATTGAAAACTTTAAAGAACAGAATGTTGAATATAAAATAGCGAATGCTCTAGAAAAGAAAAAAGTATCAGACTTTATCTTTAAATTACCAGGTTTTATTATTAACTTAGAATGTAATCGTGAATACTGGGATGGATTAATAGAGCGAAATGATGCTTACTTTGGTAAATTAAAAGGTGAGTTGTTAAGTAAAGGAGAAGAGTATAGTAAGAATATAAAAGTAATACAAATTAATTTTGATATTTTTGATAACTTTGAAAAATGCCTAGGAAAAGAAAATATCTCTAAATTTTACATGAAAAATAATGAAAACATAATAGAAACAGAAACTAGTGAAAAGATACATATAGATATGATGAAAAGTTATAATAAATATCTTAATAAAGAAGAGTTAACTAAATTAGATAAAGAATTAGTAATATTAATGTTAGATGATTATCTAGAAATAAAAAAAATAGCAGAAGGAGATGAAGAACTTATGGAAGTATCAGAAAAATTATATGAATTAACAAATAATATTGATAATATAGGACTATATGATCCTGAGAAAAGAAGAAGAGAAGAAGAAGCTTTAAAGATAGAGTATCATAGTAATATTGCTAAAGAAAAAGGAATCAAGCAAGGGGCTAGTAATGAGAAAAAATCTATTGCAAAAAGTCTTCTTAATATGGGGATATCTAAAAAAGATATAATGAAAGCTACTGGACTATCTAAAAAACAAATAACTATGTTAATGTAAGGAGATGAAGATATGGGAAGATATTTGAGTGTTAAACTGTGCTGTTGCTACCTCAATGGTGTTAGCAAAGAGAAATGATACACCTTTTGAAAAAGAAGAACTATATAAATTAAAACAATCTATGAAAAGAATATTTGACTTTAATTTATATAATGTTAAAGAAGAGGAAAACTTAATTAAATTAGAAATAAAAAAAGATGTATTTAATAAAAATATTCATGAGTTATGTAGAGAATTAAATAAGTCTTTCTTTTTATTGCATTTTACACTATATGAAGATGAATACTGGGGTGAAGATAAACCTGATGAAGAGTGGTATTACTATAAAAGAAACACCAAATAAGAAAGGTTATATGTTAGCGTTAGGAGAAAATGGTAATGTTGATTTTAAAAACGAAAATTTAAGTTGGTATGGCTTTTTTCCACTTTTAAGAAGAGAAATTCCAAATTGGCGAGATTATGATTTTGACATTCAAGGCATAATGCTATTCTTTGATGTAGATAAAGTAGATTTTGAAGATCAAACAGAAATAGTATGTTTATTAAACTGGTTTAAGAAAGATTACTTTAAAACTAAATTAAGTGGTAATATAGTATTTCATATAACTGATTAAAAAACTTTTGTCCTTTTCTAATTATTATTATATAATAAGTAAAAGGAGAGATGATTTATGCTATTATTAGCTGTTAATTCTGGTAGTAGTACTCTAAAGTTTAGACTTTATGAAATGCCAGAAGAAAAAGTTGTTACTAAAGGAAGTTTTGAACGTATTGGTTCACCTGATAGTGATTATACTATTAGAGTTAATGAAGAAAAAGTATATGTAAAAAAGGAAATTAAAACTCATAAAGATGCTGTTGATATTTTATTAACAGAACTTGTGGAAAAAGGAATTGTTAAAAGTCTTAATGATATAAAAGCTGTAGGACATAGAATAGTTCATGGAGGTGCCTTATATTCTCATTCTGTTATTATCACTGATAGAGTAGTAAGTGAACTTGAGAATATAAAAGATTTAGCTCCTCTTCATAATCCTGCCGCTATTACAGGTATTAAAGCGTTTCTTGAAGAAATACCTAATGCTACTATGGTAGCTTGCTTTGATACTGCTTTTCATCAAACAATTGAAGAGAAGGATTTCTTATATCCTGTTCCTTATGAATGGTATGTTAAATATGGAGTTAGAAAATATGGTTTTCACGGGCTATCACATCAATATATAACTAATAGAATGGAAAAGCTATTAGGATATGCTGGTAATTTAATTATCTGCCATATTGGAAATGGTGCTTCTATCAGTGCTGTAAAAGAAGGTAAGTGTATAGATACATCAATGGGCTTTACTCCTAATGCAGGTATTATGATGGGAACAAGAAGTGGAGATATAGATTATAGTCTTATAGGTTATATTATGAAGAAAACAGGCTTAACTTATGATGAAATAGATACCATTCTAAATAAAAAAAGTGGTCTTGAAGGTATAGCCGGTATGAGTGATTTAAGAGATATTGATAGAGCCTATCTTGCTAATGAAAGTAAAGTAGTACTTGCTATTGACATGTACACTGAACGTATTGCTGAATATATTGCTAAATATTTCTTAAAGCTTGGTAAAGTAGATGCTATAGTCTTTACAGCAGGTGGAGGAGAAAATGATCCTATTATTAGAAAAGAAGTACTTAATAAATTAAAACCTCTAGGAGTAGAACTAGATGAAAAACTAAATGAAGAAACTATAGTTAGAAAAGATAAAGAAGGATTAATTACTACTAAAAAATCATCTATTGCAAGTTATGTATTAGCGACAGATGAAGAATTAGTAATTGCTAAAGATACATATAATTTATCTAAATAAAGTAACTTGCTATAAACAAGTTATTTTTTTACGAATTTTCGTAAGAATTTTTATGTAATAATAGTATCATAATATTTACGAAAACTCGTAACATATTTCTAACATTTTTTACTTGACTTTCGAACATAGATACTATAGAGTAATAACCAATAACTAGTTATTAAAATATGTTTTTGGAGGATTGGTAAATGAATGAAGTCGTTACAAAAGAAAATATTAAAATAGAGAATATGATATATGAAATAAGAGGTAAGCAGGTAATGTTAGATAGTGACTTGGCAAGACTTTATGAAACAGAAACAAAAAGAATAAATGAAGCTGTATATAGGAACAAGGAGAAGTTTCCAGAAAGATTTAGTTGGATTTTAGATGGAAGTGATCTTGAAATCTTGAAGTCGCAAATTGCGACCTCAAGTTCTCACGAAGGTAGAAGATATAATATAAGAGTTTTTACAGAACAAGGTGTGGCGATGTTAGCCACAATACTTAGAACTAAAGTTGCAATTGAAGTTAGTATCCAGATAATGGATGCTTTTGTAACAATGAGAAAATATATTTCTACTAATTTACTTGAACAAAACTACATAAATAATATGCTATTAGAACATGAAAATTAAATTGTTACAAGACTCATTTCAAAAAATAGAAGAAAAGAAGAAAGTTAATGAAATATATTTTGATGGCCAGATTTATGATGCTTATTCTAAAATACAAGAGATATTTAAAAGTGATAATAAGAGTCTTGTAATAATAGATGCTTATGTAGATAATACAATACTAGATATTACAAAAAGACTAAATATTAATGTAACAATTATCACTAAACCTAATAACTTACTAACCTCACAAGATATAGAAAAATATAATAAACAATATAACAATCTAATAGTTATATTTGATAATACCTTTCATGATAGATATTTTATCTTAGATGATGAGAATATCTATCACTGTGGGGCCAGTGTAAATAGAATAGGTTATAAAACATTTTCTATTACTTTAATAGGAGATGAAGATGTAAAAAACGCTTTAATAAATAAAATAAAGAAAATAGATAAGGAGAACCGATAAGTGAATGAAGTTGTTACAAAAGAAGATATTAAAATAGAAAAAATGATTTATGAAATAAGGGGTAAGCAAGTAATGTTAGATAGTGACTTGGCAAGACTTTACGAGTGTAAAAATGGTACTAAAGATATAAATAAAGCAGTAAAAAGAAATATAGAAAGATTCCCAACTAATTTTATGTTTCAATTAACAGATGATGAATATAATTATTTGAGGTTCCAAATTGGAACCTCAAATATAAAAGGTGGTAGAAGATATAAACCCTATGTATTTACAGAGCAAGGAGTTGCAATGCTTTCTAGTGTATTACGCTCTGAAACTGCAATAAATATTAGCATTAAAATTATTGATGCATTTGTAACAATGAGAAAATATATTTCTACTAATTTACTTGAACAAAAATATATAAATAATTTGGTGTTAGAAGACCATGATAAGATAAAAGCTTTAGAAGATTCGTTTAGTAAACTTGAAGAAAAGAGAAAATCTACAGAAATATATTTTAATGGCCAGATTTATGATGCTTATTCTAAAATACAAGAGATATTTAAAAGTGCTAATAATAGTCTTGTAATAATAGATGCTTATGCAGATAATACAATACTAGATATTATAAAAAGACTAAATATTAATGTAACAATTATCACTAAACCTAATAACTTACTAACCCCACAAGATATAGAAAAATATAATAAACAATATAACAATCTAACAGTTATATTTGATAATACCTTTCATGATAGATATTTTATCTTAGATGATGAGAATATCTATCACTGTGGGGCCAGTGTAAATAGAATAGGTTATAAAACATTTTCTATTACTTTAATAGGAGATAAAGATGTAAAAAACACTTTAATAAATAAAATAAAGAAAATAGATAAGGAGAACTGATAAGTGAATGAAGTTGTTACAAAAGAAGATATTAAAATAGAAAATATGATATATGAAATAAGAAGTAAACAAGTAATGTTAGATAGTGACTTGGCAAGACTTTACAAGTGTAAAAATGGTACTAAGGAAATTAATCAAGCAGTAAGAAATAGTCCTGAAAAGTTTCCAGAACGTTTTAGTTTTGTTTTAAATGATTCAGAAATGGATGACTTGAGGTCAAAATTTTTGACCTCAAGTTTGAACAAGCATGGAGGTAGAAGATATAATATAAGAGTTTTTACAGAACAAGGTGTAGCGATGTTAGCAACAATACTTAGAACTAAAGTTGCTACCGAAGTTAGTATCCAGATAATGGATGCCTTTGTAGCAATGAGAAAATATATTTCTACTAATTTACTTGAACAAAAATATATAAATAATTTGGTGTTAGAAGACCATGACAAGATAAAAGCATTAGAAGATTCATTTAGTAAACTTGAAGAAAAGAGAAAATCTACAGAAATATATTTTAATGGTCAGATTTATGATGCTTATTCTAAAATACAAGAGATATTTAAATGTGCTAATAAGAGTCTTGTAATAATAGATGCTTATGCAGATAATACAATACTAGATATTACAAAAAGACTAAATATTAATGTAACAATTATCACTAAACCTAATAACTTACTAACCTCACAAGATATAGAAAAATATAATAAACAATATAACAATCTAACAGTTATATTTGATAATACCTTTCATGATAGATACTTTATATTAGATGATGATATTATCTATCACTGTGGAGCCAGTATAAATAGAATAGGCTATAAAACATTTTCTATTACTTTAATAGGAGATGCTGAAGTAGGAAGCTCTTTAATAAATAAAGTAAAAGACTTAATAAAAGCTTCTATTATTAACTAATCTTACCAGTAAAAAAGAGCAAATTTAATTAAAAAAGAAAAGATTTATGTGCAAAAGATTGAAAAATAACATAAATCTTT
>CALWAJ010000062.1 GCA_944373065.1 uncultured Bacilli bacterium | reverse complement strand
CCTTCTAATTTCTTTCCAACAGCTTCATAAGCCTTTATAATGTTTTCAGGAGTTATCTCCTTAATAAAATATACTTTTGATTTTTCCATAATTTCTATTTCCTCCTCTATTATTATGTTTAATTTTTATAAAATTATTTTATAATTTATTATACTCTTCATCTGTAACTGGCTCACACCATTCATTAGATGTTTCTTCGCCTGGTACTTCAATAGCTAGATGACTAAACCAAGAATCCTTCTTTGCTCCATGCCAGTGTTTTACATTAGCAGGTATAGTAATAACCATACCAGGTTTTAGACTAACTGCTTCTTTTCCTTCTTCTTGGTACCAACCTTCTCCATCGACACAGATAAGAATTTGTCCGCCACCACTTTTAGCATGATGAATATGCCAATTATTACGGCAAGCCGGTTCAAATGTAACGTTAGCGATGAATAGGCTTGTCTTATTAGGATCAGTTAAAGGATTTAAATAACTTTTACCTATAAAGTATTTTGCATAAGCCGTATTTTCTTCTCCTAAACCAAAGTCTCCTCCATGTTTCTCATTCATTATTTATCACTTCCTTTACTAGTTATATTCTTAATTAAATTAATTGTATTTAAACTTCTAGGAAAGCCTAAATAAGGAACTAAATTTTTTACTACTTCTATTAATAACTCTTTACTATTGCCTAAAGCTAGATTAGCATTGATGTGAGATGAAAGCTGTGGAGCAACATCCTGAAATGATGCTAGAGTTGCAAAAGTAACTAGTTCTCTTTCTTGATAATTTAAATAATCTCTTGTATAAAAGTCTCCAAAACAATAACTTGCTAAATAATCCCAAATAAATTTAAAATCTTCACTTTCACTATCTCTTGATTTATCAATATTTTCTTTACCAAAAAGATTGTACTGTGTTTCTAATCCTTTAGAATATCTATCTTCATTTGTTGTAGTAGAAGCTGAATCTATTTTTCCTAAAACTTCTTCTGCTATTACAAGAAATGGATAAACTTTACCATACCCTAGATATGGAACAGTCTGATATACTGCTTCCTTCAATGATTCTTTATCTACATGAGTTACCGCTTCACTTAGTTTATCTTTAAATATTTCTTTACTATTAGTAGATATTAAAGCTGGTAATAGAGTAAGATATTTACTTCTATCATCAAGATTACTTTTAATATCATTATTTATAAAATTATTTACAATATTTTCTATTTCCATTACTCTCCTCCTTCTTTCTTACAAGATAATTTTATCACTTAGACTTAACTCTAAGTCAAGAGAAAATTACTTAGTTTCCTCTTCTATCCACTTTAAATAATCATTACTGGGACTAGCAAAAAATATGGCAAATGCAAATACTTTATAACTATAAATTTCTTTTATTATTTTTATATACCTCATTAATTAAAGACTCTTTTGTTTTCATAAAGGCTAAGTATTCTTTGTTATTTTCAATTATATTATATAAAAATTTATGAAAATAAAAAAGATGCTGACTATTTTTTCTTAAATTAAACAAGCATCTTTTTATATGTTTTTAATCTACTTAGATAATCATTTTCTAAATAACTAGTAGAATTAAATAATTCATAACTGTAAATATCAGCAGGAAATACTTTATTATAATTTCTAGCAAAAACATTATTAATATTATCTCTCTTAAAATTTTAAAAATTTATACATTGTAATAGAGTTTATTAAGATAGGTATGAAAATACTTTTTCTTTTAAATCTAATGTATCATATGCTTTTTTTGAAGGCATTCTATAAACTTCTATATTAGAAGCGTTTAAGGCTAATTTTTTAAATCTATCTTTTTTTATTTGTTCTTCTTTTTCGTGGTCTTTACCATCAAGTTCTATAACTAAAATTGGCATATTTATTCTTTTATCAATTATAGTAAAATCAGCATGGGCACCATTTAAAATATATCGTAAAATATCTGGATTCTTTTCTAAAAACTCTTTATTAGTAACAAGTTCAGTTAATCTCAATTTAAGATAGCATTTATAAGGTGAATCAATAAATATTGTATTTAAAGCCTCAAATAAAGCCTTCTCATATATATTGTCAAACAATTTAGTTGCTTTAAAATACTTAATTTGTCTATATAAATAATCAAAAATGCAATTACTCTGATCAACAATTTCATCACCATATATGTTTATATAATTTATTAAGTTTTTAATATCTGGAACATACTTACCATTATCTAAGAAAAACTTTCTATCACATACTAAAATAAACTTCTCTTTCGCTCTTGAAACTGCCACATTAACTAGTTCTTTAGTAAATAAATTGTTTTTACCTTTAATATGTTTTTCACAAAAATCTAACTTGTTAAACACAGTTGAAAAATACACATTGTTAGCTCCTTTACCTTGAAAACAATGAATAGTACCGCACATTTTATCATTATATTCTTCTTTAAGTAATGTAGCTTGAGCTTTAAATGGGGTAATTATAAAAGTATTATTTATATCTTTGATATTCTCTTTAATAGACTTAATTTCTCTTTCATTAATAAATGACCCATCTTTTTTACTCGCACCTTTATATTGGTCAACATTAATTATAGATATTGAATCTTTGGAGGCTTCTTTATATATCTTTAACTCACTATCATAATAGTATTTATTACAAAAATTTATTATATGATAATTACAACGATAATGCTCTAGTAATATTGTAGGTGTAATTTGAAAAACATTTTTAATTGTATTTAAGAAGTTGTTATTTTCATAACGATAAAACTCATTGATGTCAGTTTCTATTTTTTTATCTTCTGTTATGGCACTTAATTGTTTACTATCACCTACAACTATTAGTTTTTTTGCTAAAAATAATAAAGGTAAGCCAGTTAAAACATCACATTGAGAAGATTCATCAATGATAATAGAATCAATATCTAAGCCATTCTTTATTAAATAATCAAAATTAAATAGAAAGCCATCTGCTGTTGTTAATATTAAGGGATATATATTGAAAGTATGCTTAATTAATTCTTTATTAGTAGTAATATTTTTCTTTGAAATAGTAATACTTTTTTTTAAATAATATAAGAAATAATCTAATGATAACTTATTATATTCTTCATAAATATTTTTAACTCGCTTTTGTTTGTCCTCTAAATCACCTTTTAGTAAAATTTCTTCCTTTAGAGCTAATTCTTTATTTATATACATTTGCTCTAATAAATTAAATATAGCATTAAGTTTAATATCTAAATCTTTATTTTCTAAACATAAAACATATTTTATAAAAAGTTTTTCTAAGAAATTATAATGCTTCTTATTGGCAATTTTAATTATTCTGTTAATTTTCGAAATACTAGCATTTTTTTCACATAAAAATTTCTTTTCATTTTCTGTTAAATAATTAGAAAAATTATAAGTAGATACTTTCTTATCTATAAACTTCTTTTGACTTTTTAATTCAATAATTAAATTTTTAACATCAATTAAATCATTAATATCTTTTTCTAAAGTTCTTAATTCTTCGTTTAAACTTTGTAATTTAATAATGTTATCTGGTTTTATATTAATATTGTTTAAATCTTTTTCTAAAGTATCTAGCTTTATATTTATATTATTTCTAAGAGCAGTCATAACATCTTTACGACCATATCTAACATAAAATTCTGGTAAGCCCATCTTTTGAAATTCTTCAATTATATTATTAACTGCTGAATTGTTTTTTGATACGACAATTACTTTTTTGTTTTCATTTATTAAATTCGCTATAATACTTAAAATAGTTGTTGTTTTTCCAGTTCCTGGAGGCCCTTCTATTACTGATACTTTATGATTTAAAGCATTTTTTATGGCTTCTTTTTGAGAATTGTTTGATTTATCTAATAGTAGGCATATACTTTTTTCTACTTCTTCTTTATTATTAATAATCTCTCCTTGAAAATAGTTTAAAAGCAAATTGTTGTTATCTTTAGTATATAGAGAATCAAAAATAGTATCAAATAGCTTAACTTTATTTCCAATTTCTTTTACGTAATTCTTATAATAATTAGCGTAAGCAGTTATAAGAGAATAATAATTTGATTGTCTTTTTTCAAAATCGTGTTGTTTTAATTTATTAGCAAATTTAACTGCTACTATATTTTCTCTTTTTATACAACTTTCATTAAAAGTGTTTTTAAAACGATAATAGACCTTAAGTAAATCATATTTAATAACCTTTATTGTCAATTCTTTATTATTTCTTGTCGTAATTTTTAAATATTCCCCTGTTTTTAAAGCTTCTTCCAAATATTTTTCCATAATTTTCCAATTCCTTTGGCGTTATTATATCATAATTTGTAGAAACTACAAGCTTTTCAGATTAAAATTAAAAAACTAGTCTTGGAAATGTCCAAATCTAGCTTTTTCTTCGTAACAGATATTTAATAAATCTAAATCTTTAATAATATTTTTAGGAGTACACTCTAAATATAAATATTCATCTGGTTCAATATAACCTTTATCACTGTCTATATATATTGATAGAGGTTTATCTATACCAATTGTATAACTAATAACGACTTCACACCAAGATAAGTTATATTTCTTTAGATAGGTTTTTGCTATTTCTCTTGCTTTATAAGCTGCACTCCTATCTACTTTAGTAGGATCTTTTCCAGAAAAAGCACCACCACCTACCTTACAAAATGACTGATAAGAATCTACTACTATCTTTCTTCCTGTAAGACCAGAGTCTCCTGCAAAACCACCTATTTCAAATCTGCCTGTTGGATTAATTAAAAACTCTTCTATTTCAATATCATAATCTTTACATATATTAATACATGCTTCTTTTATTAAGTTATCTGTATAATCTCTATGCTCTTCATCATTTTGATAAGAGATAGTAAAGTATTTAATTTTCTTTAATTTCATATTATCATCATAATAACCAGTTATCTCTGCTTTACCATCACTTCTTAGATAAGGACAATCTATTCTTTCTTTATCATACCATTTACTAAATCTTTGAAGTATTACCATAGCAATAGGAAGTAATTCTTTAGTATCATTAACTGCATAACCAAACATCATGCCTTGGTCCCCTGCACCTCCAACTTCATCATTAGTACCCATAGCAATATCAGGACTTTGTTTACCTAAGTTATTTATAATTTTATAATTAGTATCATAACCTACATCAGATAGAACTCTTTTAACAATACTTTCTACATCAACAGAAGCTTTACTAGTAACTTCTCCTGTAATAAAAATTTTACCTTTACCGCCCATAACTTCTATACCACATCTAGAATGTTTATCTTCTTTTAAATAAGCATCAAGTAAAGCATCACTAATTTGATCACACACTTTATCAGGATGCCCCCTAAATACTATTTCATTTGTATATAATCTCATAAAATTCACAACCTTCTAATAATAGTATAGCATTTATAATTATTTTGGAAACTAATTATTCAACTTCATACCCATTCTTAATTGCTAAAATTCTTCCTTTCAATATTTCATTATCATGTTTTATATCATATTCTCTATAATCATACTTATCTTCTCTCTCATATCCAGGAGTAAAATAATAATTAGAGTGTCCTAATTTATCTGTATCATCTACTATTTCTTTTAATCCAAAATCACATAAATCATCAAGCATTCCCTTTCCTCCTCCATCAACTATTAAAGGATATTTATAACTATCAAGCATATTTAATTCTTTTGAGCCTAAAAATGTAATATAAAAAGTTGTTGTTGAGCCAAAGTCATATTCCATTACTAAAATATCTTTATTCTTTAATTTTAAATCACTTAATTTAGTGATTGTGGCATTAATAGGAGGGACTTCACTATGATCATCCTCAATACATACCCAACTATCATAAACTTTATTTTTATACTGTATATTATATAAATGATATGCTAGTGAGTCAAAAGAAGCCATTATAGTATATGCTAAATCTGCTACAGTTCTTCTATCTGGTATCTCTATTTTCCTCCATATCTTATCTTCTAAATTTTCTATTCCTACTCTAAAAGTTAACACTTTTTCCATCATAAACACCTCTACTTTATATTTAATTCTTTTTTTATAATTTTCTTTATTTCTGTTGGAATATAATAAGAAATTCCTTCATTATTTTCATATACAAACACCCATAGTGCTTCAATATCATCTTGATATGCAGACATAATCATTGAATTTTCATTATTAAGTAGCTTCTGAAAATAAAGCCTAGTAAATAAATCTGTTTTAGAGGTACTTAAACAAAATTCAAAGCTATCAATGATATATTCCTTTAACTCTTCTATATTATCCAAATCATAGTCTTCAAGATTTTCTTTAATTATATTCTTATTTAATGCTTTTAGAGACGAAAGCAAGTCTGTTTTTCCTTTCTTTATTATATATTCATCATACTTCATATTTTCACCTATTAACAATCCTCTTCAAATTCTATATTATTATCAATACACCATTCTTTAGCAATGGCCTTATATTTTTCATCTTTATATTTATACCAATCATCAAGTAAGTCATTAGATTCAATGATGTATCTAAATCTACTAAATGCTCCCCTACCCCTTGTCGCTTCATATAACTTTTCTCTTAAATTAACATCTTCAATAGTATCAATAAAATCTTGCATTATATAATAATCATTTTTATAAAAATAATCAAACATATTAATTATATTATCATTAGCTTCATCTTCTTCTTTATATGTAGAATACTCTTTATTATAATCCCATTGCCATAATATCTCATTCGTTTCTTTATTAAAATAACAAGTACTAGAGATATCAACACTATCTAATGCATCTTTTATTTCAGATAATTTAATCATACTTCACCCTCCTTTAATTTAACTT
>CALWAJ010000061.1 GCA_944373065.1 uncultured Bacilli bacterium | reverse complement strand
TTTGCCACTAACTTAATAGCTTCATTCTTAGTATTACCATCTTTTATATAATAATTAACATGTTCTACAATACTCATGCTATTAAAGTCAAATTCTAACTTAGCACCTTCTACAACAATAACAAATTCTCCCTTAATAGGAAAATCACTTGCCAATACTTCACTTATTTTACCTCTAACTGCTTGTTCATACTTTTTAGATATTTCTCTAACTACACAAATATTTCTATCACCAAAGACAGCTTTAATATTATTTAAAGTATCTATTAATCTGTGAGGAGCCTCATAAAATATTAATGTATAAGGATGATTTCTTAAAGTCTCTAATTCTTTTATCTGTTTATTTTTCTTTGCATTAAGAAAGCCATAAAAAGTAAAAGGTTGAGGTGCTAGAGCAGAAATAGTTAAAGCAGGAACAAAAGCTGTCGCTCCTGGTAAACTCACAATATTATAATTGTGTGAAGAAATAAAGTCAACTATTCTGTACCCAGGGTCACTAATTAAAGGAGTACCTTGGTCAGTAACTAAACCAACATTTAAACCTGATTCTAAAAAGCCAAGTACTTTATCTTTCATTTTATCTTCGTTAAACTCATGACAACTAACTAATTTATTTTTTATATTATATTTACTAAGTAATTTAGAAGTCTCCCTAGTATCTTCACAAAGTATAACATCAACAAGTTCTAAAGTCTTTAACCCTCTAATAGTAATATCATCCAAATTACCTATTGGAGTTGGTATCAAATATAAACTTGGTTTATCCATTAACATCACTACTTTCTTTCTCTAAAATAATAGGCTTTAACACCTTTAATCCATGTTCCTTACCACTTTTTCTCGCTTCCACTAATACTAACTTGCCACATTTCTCTAAATCATGATAAATAAACTGAATCTCTTTAATCGCCAAATTATTCTTAATTAAAACATCTCTAATTTCAAACAATCTATCCGCTCTTTGTATCAAAAATAGAGTTCCTCCATCTTTTAAATAAATTTTTGATAAATAAGCCACATCACTAATAGTCATATTACCTTCATGTCTAGCCATCTTTAAATAGTCTTTATTACTAACACTAGATTCATTCTCTAAAAGAAAATATGGAGGATTACAAACTATAACATCAATAGAGTTAATAGGAAAATATTTATCTAAATTATTAATATCATCATTAATAACTTTAATTCTCTCCTCTAAATGATTATCTTTTATCGTCATCTCTGAAAGTTTAGAAGCTTTATCATCTTTTTCTATTCCCACTATTTTTATATTAGTTCTAGTAGAAAGAAGTAAAGGTATAGCCATAAGTCCACTACCAAACTCTACTAATAATTTATCTTTACTTTTTATTTTAATAAAATTAGCAAGAGCAAGGTTATCAGTAGTAATCTTAAAGTAGTCATCATCATAATAGAATATTAAGTTCTTACCATTATGCAAAAACTCCATTTTTTTACTCATTAACACTAAACTCTATTACTCCCTTATCTTTAAACTCTGCTTTATATGTTCTTTTAAACACATCTACTTCCGTAACTTTACCTAAACCTTCTTTTGTTTCTACTAAACTACCAATATTAGGCATACCTTTTTTCAACTCTGTATAAACTTCATCTTCATAGTTCAAACAACATAAAAGTCTTCCACAACATCCATTTATCTTTGTAGGATTTAAAGCTAGAAATTGATTTTTAGCCATATTAATAGAAACACTAGCAAATTCAGTCAAAAAGGTACTACAACATAAAAATAAACCACAAGGACCAAGTCCTCCTACTTTCTTAGCTCTATCTCTAACTCCAATTTGTCTAAGTTCAATTCTTGTCTTATAACGCTGTGCTAACGCTTTAGCAAGTTCTCTAAAATCAATTCTATTATCAGCAACATAAGAAATAAATAATTGTTTTCTATCAAATGTATAAAATGATGATATAAAATGCATAGGCAATTCAAGTTCGGAAGCTTTCTCCCCTGCATATCCTAAAGCATCACTACTATCTATTACATTTCTACGATTTTGATTAATATCTTTTTTAGTAGCTACTCTAACAAATTTAGCCTTAAATTCTCTATCTTTTTCATTATCACAAAACTCTATTACACTAGCTATATGTAATAAAGAATTAATAGAAACAATTAATAAATTACCAATTTTTAAATTAGTGTTAGAAGGAACTTCAATATAATCAGAATCTGAAAATGCTTCATTAATATAATTAATTTTTATAACATTCATACCTACACCTCCATAATAGAAAGTAATAAATTATCTAACCACAATTTTATATTAACATTATATTTTAATTTTCTCAATTCTTCTTCAAAAATAGAAACTATATCTATCAATTCTTTTATATCTTCTATATTAGCTTTATTCAACGAATCTTTATAGTAATTCAAAATTTCTACTATAGAAGATATAGCCATATTTTTATCTTTAAATAAATTAGAACTATATAAATTAAAATTTAACAACAAATTATTATTTTTTCTATTTTTTATATCTTCAAAAAAACTAAGTAACACCTCACTATAACTATGATTATAATTTTCATACTGTAATGATATAACTTGACATCTAGACCTTATCGTATCCAAAACATTATATTGATTTGTAGTAACAAAAATAGCTACTACATCATCTCCAGGTTCCTCCAAAAATTTTAATATTGTATTAGCAGAATTTACATTCATCTTATCAGCTTCATAAACAGTATATATTTTTTTTGTATCATACAAGGACTTATTAGAAAAATCATCTCTTACTGCTAATAACTGTTCTTTTTTTATAACATTATTATTAGGTCTTATTTCTATATAATCTGGAAATTCTAAATTATCAACTAAATGAAATATTTTCTCCTTAGAAATAGAACAGTTTTCTTTATAAAAAGCATTATAAATTGATTTAACAAAATATCGAATATATTTATCTACCCATTCACTATCTATATTAGAAGTTTCAATTAAATAAGAATGCGATAAAAAGCCCTTATCAAGAGCCTCATTTATTTGTTTACAAAATTTAGGTTGTCTAACTTCTACATCTAATTCCATATAATCCCTTCTAAAACATTAAAACTTTAAGCAATACGAGAACAAAAAGCATAGGAAATCCCAACAAACTAACTGAACCAATAGTAAAAACATTCATAGGTATAACCAAATTAAATCGTGTTGCGATTAAATTATAACCATATAATATAAACATACTTATAATTATTCTTTTAAAACACTGCCATATTTTTTTTATAGCTTGTTTCACTATGTAATCACCCAGTAAAGCTTATGTGTTATAACAAAAAATTATGAAACTTCTTTTCTATCTTCTAAAGCTCTCTCTAAAGTCAAAGCATCAATATATTCCATATCTGCTCCTATAGGAACTCCACTAGCAAGACGTGTAACTAAAATATTCATTCCATCTAATATTTTTTTTATATATAATGCTGTAATTTCTCCTTCAACACTAGGTTTAAATGCTAAAATTACTTCTTTAATATTTTCCTTTTTTATTCTATTAAGTAACTTATCTAAGCCAATATCTTCAGGATTAATATCATCTAAAGGTGATATTAATCCATTTATAACATGATAAAGTCCATTATAAGTACCCAACTTTTCAAACAAAAACACAATCTTAGAATCCTCTACAACACAAATAGTATTTTTATCTCGTAAATCAGATTCACAAATAGTACATAATTCTCTATCAGTAAGAGAATTACAACATTTACATGGATGAATTTCTTTCTTAACTAAATTTAAATTATCTTGTAATAATGAAAATTTTTCATCATCAAAATTTAAAATTGAAAAAGCCATTCGCTCTGCTGTTTTTTCACCAATACCTGGAAAATTTTGAAAACTTTCTATTAAATTTTTTAAACTATCTGGCATTAAAACAACCCTGGTATAGAACTAAAACGTCCCATTTTTTCTTCAGTTATTTTATCAATTTGCTTCATTCCATCATTAATAGCAATTTTAATCATATCTTGAAGCATTTCAACATCATCCAAAGAAAAATCTTCATCTTTCTCAATCTTAACATCTAATATTTCTTTTTTACCATTCATTTTCACAGTAACAAGGCCATTAACAGCAGAAAATTCCATATTATCTATTTCATCTTTAACTTTCATCATATCGCTCTGCAATTTTTGAGCTTGTTTCATCATAGCTTGTATATTCATCTTTATTCCTCCTCTATTTCAACTATATCTCCAAATATTTTCTTAGCTTCTTTTATATAATCAGCATCTTCCTCACTAGATATTTTAACATCATTATTACTAATATTCAAGTTAGGTTCTTCTTGATAAGCAAATTGTTTGCCAGATTTTCTAAGACTCATATATTCATTTTTTAAATTATTCCATTCTTCATTAGTAATAAGAGAAATAGTTTTATTATTATTAGATATTTTATTATAAAAAATAATTAAATTATTCAAATGATTAGCCATCTTTTCTACCATCGATTCATAATCATAACTTAATATTACAGAGTTAATACTAGAAGCTCTAACAGTACCATCTAACAATTCGCAAGCTAAATATCCATTTTCTTGATCAAAAGTATAATCATTAAAAACAGATAAGTTATT
Source organism: uncultured Bacilli bacterium (assembly GCA_944373065.1). Classification (GTDB taxonomy): domain Bacteria; phylum Bacillota_I; class Bacilli_A; order RF39; family UBA660; genus Onthousia. Next base: position 2,255 of record CALWAJ010000061.1, on the reverse strand, counting down.
CTGTTCCTTAGTTAATTCTGTCTTTAAAGCTTCTATCATTGTATTTTTTGCCCTAACCTGCATTAATTTCTTAAATTCAGAAAAGTTTAAATTATTATTAACAGAAGTATTTGTCTTTTGTTCATTAATATTTTTATCTTCTAATGAAAGACTTTTTCCTTCTTTAACAGTTTCTGGTTTTTCTTTTTTTAAAGGAACATCCACTTTAGTCTTCACATTATTATCCATATAATGAAGCAAAGTAATTTCTATAGAAAGTTTTACATCGTCTGACTTTTTAATATTAACCATTTCATTATTTAATAAATTAAGGAAATTAACCAAAATATTTTCTTCTGTTATTAAAGAACTAGAATTTACATAATAATCAAACAATTGATTTTTCATCAACAGCATTAACTGTTTCAAAATCTGAACCAAGTTTTTGCCATCTTGATAATATTTTTCTATTTTATATAAAGTATCTTTAATATTGTTTTCAAAAATAGTTTTTTCAAACTCTTGCAATTCAATGTCATTAATTTGGCCATTAATTTCATAAAAATCATTTAAAGAAATATTATCAGTAGCATAAGCCCTTAATTTATCTAAAAGACCTATTGCATCACGCAAACCTCCGTCAGAAGCTTCTGCAATTTTTTCTAAAACAGTATCATCTATTTTAATGTTTTCTTTACCAACAATATATTGTAATCTCTTAACAATATCTTCATTATCTATCTTTTTAAAAGCATACCATTGACATCTAGAAATAATAGTAGCAGGAATTTTCTGTGGATCAGTAGTTGCAAGAATAAAAATAACATGACTAGGAGGCTCTTCAATTGTTTTTAGCAAAGCATTAAATGCACCAATAGAAAGCATATGAACCTCATCAATAATATATACCTTATACTTTAATTCTGTTGGTAAAATATTTACTTTATTTCTAAGTTCACGTATTTCATCAACCCCATTATTAGAAGCAGCATCAATTTCTATTATATCCATACATTCTTTTGAAAAAGAATATAAACAATTTTTACATTTTCCACAAGATAATCCATCCTTAGGTTCTAAACAATTAACTGCTCTAGCAAATATCTTAGCAATAGTTGTTTTACCAGTACCACGAGGGCCAGAAAACAAATATGCATGGCTTATATGATTATAAATAACAGCATTCTTTAATGTATTAACAATAACATCCTGGCCAACAACATCCTCAAATTCAGAAGGACGATATTTTCTATACAAAGCTTGATACATAATATTTTCACCTCACTAAACAAAATTAGTATAACAAACAAAATATAAAAATAACATATAAAACATTTGTTCAATTACGTTTATTTTTAAAAAAAATACTTAACATTTCTACATCATTAGAATTAAACTTTGTAATATCTAACTTTTCTTTTTCCACAGGCTTGTTTGCATCTTCAATATAAAGAATTTTCTGAACCAATTCATGAATATTTGCATTAGTATTATCTAACAAGTAAACAACTCTATTAATTCTAGACTGCTTAATAGCACTAGCACACATAGGGCATGGTTCAAGAGTTACATACATAGTTGAATTTAATAATCTCCAATTATTGTTTTTTACACAGGCATTCCTTATTGCAATAAGTTCAGCATGTTCAAGTGAACATTGACATTCTTCTTTTCTATTATACCCATAAGAAATAATCTCATTATTTTGGACAATAACAGCTCCTACAGGAACTTCATTATTATCAAAAGCTTTTCTTGCTTCTTGTAATGCTAGCAACATATATTTATAATCATCACTCATAACAAATCTCCTTTTTAGATAATAAAAAAAGTGCACATAAATTAAATTTGTTAAGGCTGCTATGTTTCCATCCTGACCTGTTTCCAAAATAATTTATTGCACATTTAAAGTATACAAAAAAGTTTATAACTTTTCAAGTATAAAATCAATTTTCCAAATAAATTATTTCCCGGGAAATAATTATACTGTTTCTCTATATAGTTATCCACTTTCTTTATATGTTCCACGTGAAACATTACATTTCTTTCTTTATTCAATATAAGATTTTATAACTGCTTCTACACAAATTATTTCCCGGGAAATAATTTTACTACTTCTCTATATAGTTATTTACTTTCTTTATATGTTTCACGTGGAACATTACATTTCTTTCTTTATTAATTATAAAATTTTATACCAACTTCTATACAAATTATTTCCCGGGAAATAATTATACTGTTTCTCTATATAGTTATCCACTTTCTTTATATGTTCC
>CALWAJ010000060.1 GCA_944373065.1 uncultured Bacilli bacterium | reverse complement strand
CGAAGAAAATCATTTTAATCTCAAAAAAAGAAAGATAGATTTTTAAATCTCTATCTTCTTAAGTTAATAACATTGGCTTTATCCTCTTTCTTATTTTTCACTTCTCGCTTCATTTAATAAAGTATCTAATGTTACTAGAGTAAATCCTCTTTGTTTTATATAATTAATAAGTACTTTTAATTCTTTAATATTAGATTCAGTTAACTTAATACTTATAATACTACCACTTCTTAAATTACCTTTAAGATTACTATAAATATTATCATCAAGTCTTATAGTAGGTATAATTGTATGCATAGATAACTTACTACATAGATTTAATACTTCTTCATTATCATAGGTTGCATAACAGTATTTTGGAGTTGTACTAGTAAGCGTTTTAATCTTATCAATAGATGCTTTAAATAGCAATTCATCATAAGATTTATCATAACTAAGTACTTCAACTTCATTAGAATTAGAGACAGCTAAAGTTACAAAAGAAGAATTATTATCAGTAAATTTACCATCAATAAAAAATGTCCCTACTGTATCCTTATCTTTTAAAATATTTAAAATATTATCAGTATAACTACTTTCATCAACAGTAAAAACTAAAGCTATGTTAGTACTCATCCCATTACCACTAGAAATATATTTATCATAATAATCATCTATAGAAATATTAGGCTCTACTTCTTCAAAAACTAACAAAGCTTCGTTATAACTTCCATAACCTTTCATTTTTGTAAAACTCTCTTCTAAATTTATAACAAGACCATTATATCCTGGTATTAAATAATCTCCATCTATAGAAGCATTAAGAGCTTTTTCTTCTAAATCACTACTTTTATCTTTAATCTTTTTCATAATAGGATCATTAGACTCTAATAAACAAATTGCTTTTTCTGTATAATAAAAAGAAAAAAGAACAAGGGCTATAACAAGAAAAGCTTCTAAAAATTTTTTCATTATAATCACCTATAATATTTTATTATAAAATGATTAATTTATTCTAAGGATATCTTGCAAAGTAAGCATCACTTGCTCTTTTACTTATTCTTTTAGTAACTAAAGTAGAATAACTATTTCGAGGATTTTCCCAAGTAGAATCAGGACTAGTTACTGTTATAGACATTTTAGGACTACTTGATGGAGCATAACCAATAAAAGCTGTAGAAATAGTATCAGTATCATTAATATGATCACCATTAGTATCTGTAGCACTCTGACTAGTTCCGGTCTTACCTGATGGATCATGTGAATCATCTATATAACCTACTCCTAATCCATAACTTTTATTCATAACAGCATAAAATCCTTCTTTTACTCTATTTAAATATTCAGCTTTAGTATTTACGGTATTTAAAACATTAGTTTCAAAGGTATATATCGTCTTTCCTAAACTCTCATCATCAGTCGCTTCATGCACTTCTTTTAATAAATGAGGTTGTAATCTACTACCACCATTAGCAATGGTAGAAATATATTGTGATAATTGAATTGGTGTATATGTATCATACTGTCCCATAACAAAGTCAAGAAGTAATCCCGGAGCTTTATTATTACTAGTATAACCTAAAGACTCTACTGGTAAATCTATTCCTGTTTCCACTCCAAGACCAAACTCTTTAAAGGTATTTCTATATATATCAAAAGCTTCTTCATTAATGACTAAAGGCTTATTATATTGATAGGTAGCCCCTGCTACTTTCATAGCTGTTTTAAACTGATAAACATTACTAGATAGAGCTAGAGCATCTATATCATTTATTCTTCCTAAAGTTCTCCAAGAACATTTCTGTGGTGTTCCTGCTATTTTTATACATTCATCAACTTGATACTCACCAGGAGTAATTGCCCCTGTATTATATCCTACTAACATACTAGCACCTTTAACAACAGAACCAGATGTCATTGGATCAGTCATAATACCTGTAGTACAATCTATTGTTTTATAGCCACCATTACCATCACTAACCACTTGTCGTCCTGCCATAGCAAGTATTTCTCCAGTATTAGGATCTTGAATCACAGCATAACTCTTTTTATAATAGTCTGTATTAGGTTGTCCTTTAGTAGCAAGTATCTCTTCATTTAAAATAGTTTCTAATTCTTGTTGTAATTCTATATCAATAGTAAGTACTATATCATTACCTCTTTTCCCTTCACTAACAAGTTCAAGTTCATGAGAATTAACTGTCTTATAGATAGCTTTCTTGCCTCTCAAATATTCTTCATATTGTTTTTCTATATAACTAGTACCAACTATATCATTTAAGGCATAACCCTTCTTTAAATATTCACTCTTCTCTTCACTAGGAACAGTACCTATATTGCCTAATATTGTTCTAAAAGTATCTCCATAATTATAAACTCTTTCCCAATCAAGTTTAGTATTAAATCCAGGTAAATCTTCATTATTTTCAGCTATATAAGCATATTCTTCATCAGTTACATCATTATTTTTAATAACTTTATCATCATATGAATACCCTTTATTCATCAAATAATATAAGTAACTAGCTTTATTATCCGCTTCACTAAAAGCATTTAACTCATCATCAGTAACTCTTTCTATTTTAAATTCATATATATCATTACTATCTATCTTTCTTTGTTCATACTTCTCCCATTCTTCATCAGTTATCCTATCGTTCATCTTATCACTATTTTTAGCGACAAAGAATTCTCTTTTATTCCTATCAGTAACTTTATCATAGTCTAAAGACAAGTGTTCTGATACTTTATAAGCAAGTTCTATTTCTTCTTTTGTACCTCGATCACTATCTTTATTATAATAAATTGTTTTAACAGCTTTATTATCAACTATAACCTTCCCATTACGATCTAATATTCTTCCTCTAGGTGAACTAGGTCCTTCAACTGTTTTCGTAGCAAGTGTTGTAAGTTCTTCTTCATATTTTGCCTGCTCTCTTAGCATAACCTGATAAAGACGAAAAGTAATCACTAAAAATAAAATTATTAAAACACTTCCTAAAAACAAAAATCTTTTTCTATAAGTAAGACTATTAACAGTATAATTTCTACTAGGTCTATTAATGTTTTTATTATTTACTTTCTGTTTTATTTTCAAATACAACACCTTCTTTCTTTACTAGTTTATCACATATTTTTAATTTTACTACATATAAATTAGTAAAGGTGATAAAATTTGATAGAAAGAATAATAAGAAATAATATTAAGAATTTAAATTATCATTTAGTAATGGGATATTTAGAAAGTAAAAACGTTTATCCTACTGAAGATGAAGCGATTATTATTACTAACTTTTTAAAAGAAAATTATAAGATTATTTTAAAAGACAATAGTATCTTAATGAATTTAAAAGGTAATATTAGAGATGATATTTATTATAGTGTTACAAATATTTTAATGAATTTAAAGAAAGATTATCTCTAAGAAAAAAAATATGCTATAATTCTATTATAGGAGGAAGCTATGAAAGAAAAGGGTTTTACTTTAATAGAATTAATTGCAACTATAGTTATTATGGCCTTAATACTTTTAATGGTAATGCCAGCGATAACTGCCTTACAGAATAATAATAAGGATAGGCCTTATGAATATTATGCTGATTCTCTAATTGAAGCAGCTAAGATCTATGTAACAAGAGAAGGAGAAGATATAACATCTCTTGGAACATTAAATTTTACAGGATGTGTAGATATTAGTTATACTGATTTATTAAATGCTGATTTAATTCATGAATTTGATGAAGAAAATATTGACTGTTCTAATGCTAAGATTAGATATACAAAAACAGCAAATAAGGAAAGTTATAGTTATAATTTAACATGTAGAAATACTAAAACTAATGAAGTAGTATATAATGCTAATAACATAGCTAATAATACATGTACTGTAACTGCTAGTTAAAGCTAGTTAAATGATTTAATTAAAGCTATTTCTTCTTTATATGGAGCCATACCATCTATATAAGGTGTTTCTAAGATTTTAGGAACATCTTTTAATTTATCATAATAAATAATGTTTATTAAGGTATCAAGTCCTATCGTACCTTTACCTATATTTTCATGTCTATCTTTATGAGAACCTAAAGGATTCTTACTATCATTAACATGAACACATTTAATTTTATGTATGCCTATTATTTTATCAAAAGAAGAAATAACTGAATCAAAGTCAGCAAGATCATATCCTGCATCATTTAAATGACATGTATCAAGACAAACACCAAGTCTTTCTTTCTTAGAAACTCCATCTATAATAGCTTTTAACTCTTCAAAACTCTTACCTACTTCACTTCCCTTTCCAGCCATAGTTTCAAGTAAAATAGTAACATTAGTATTATCATTATCTAAGACAAAATTAAGAGCTTTAATAATATTAGAAATACCTTCATCTACTCCTAACCCAACATGACTACCTGGATGTAAAACTAAGTATTTCATTCCAAATGTTTCAACTCTTTTTAACTCTTCACTTAAAAATCTGCATGAAAAGTCAAATTTATCGGGATTAGCAAGATTAATAATATAAGGAGCATGAACTATTACTTTATTTTTATCTATATCATTATCATTCATTAAGGAATAAGCTTTCTTAACATCATCTAAATCTATACTACTTCTAATAGTATTTTGAGGAGCCCCTGTATAAAACATAAAGGTATTAGCTCCATAACTTAAAGCTTCTTCTACACTACCAACTAACCCTGTATTTTTCTTATAACCAACATGTGAACCTATTATTAACATAAAATACCTTCTTTCTAAAACAATTATATAAGTTAAAAAGAAAAAACGTCAAGTATGACGTTAAGATTATATGAGTTTTGTTATTTGTTTTTTAGATAAACCTGTTAGTTCACTAATTAAAGATATATCCATCTTTTTAGAAAGCATTGATTTAGCAATAGAAATAACAGTCTCTTTTCTACCATCACTTCTAGCAGAATTTATCTCTTTTCTATGTACGATTTCAGCATCATAATATACTCCAAATTCATCATCTAATCCTAATTCTTTTATCTTTTGCACAATTATTTTTCTCTTCTAAGTTTAAAAAGATAACTATATCTAAATAAAACACAAATAATTATAATTCCCTCTTTTCTTACATCAATAGTTTAATATCTTTTTGTTTTAAACCAGTAGCTTTCATTACATCTTTAACAGATAAATTCATATTAAGAAGATTTTTAGCAATAGAAGTAGCACTCTCTTTTCTACCTTCTTTTCTACCATCATTTCTAGCAGAATTTATCTCTTTCCTATGTACGATCTCTGCATCATAATATGCTCCAAATTCATCATCTAAACCTAATTCCTTTAACTTTTCCATTATTATTCTCCCTTCCTTTAAATCTCCTATTATTTTTTCCATTTCTTCATATGACTCAGCTGTTAACATAGATAAATATGTTTCATATTTATTTGTACCATCATAGACTATTCCTTTATATTTCTCTAAATCTATGGTAATTATTCTTACATCTTTTAGATAAGATTTAGATTTATAATCTTCTAACTTATAATCTTTTCCATTCCATTTCTTTACTTTAGCACTTTTTATTTTATTATTTAAATTTATTTGCGTAACATATCTATGATAATACTGCTCTCCAGATAAATAACCATTACCTGCCATTCTTAAAGCATATCTAATATTCTTTATTATAGTATGAACATGAACATCTTGATTAAATTCTAAATTAACAAGTTTATTCTTATTAAGAAATATCGTATCTGCTCGATAATCTTTAACTTTATTACCTGTATTAAGTTCATTATCTATTGCTGTATAAGGTTTTAAATCAATACCTGTTGCGAATTTAATAAAGTCTTCATAAAACCACTTATAATGGTCATCTTTAACTAGAGCTTTAGCAGTTGTATCAGCCATTAATGATATAAATCTTGGTGTTTTATTCATGATGTTCCTCCTTTCTGCAATACTTTATATCATAGTCTAAAAGCCATTGCAAAAAGGCAATTTTGTAAATTCGTTAAAATTATGTCTTCAATTTTTAATTTTCTCTAGGCAAATTTTCAATTTTGATATACAAAATACATTCAATTTACAAAATTCATATAAATTTAATTTTTTTACATCACTCCTTACCTTTCCATCTTCTAATAAAGTCTCCCATCTAATTATAATGTATCACAATAGATAATATCAGTCAATAAAACAGTACAACATTTATTGTACTGTTTTATTACGTTTTATTTATATTTCTCTAAAAGCTCTATATACAAATTCTGACATTTCTTATAAGAATCTATTAATATATTTTCATTTGTCTCATGAGCTGTAACAGGTCCAGGTCCTAATATTAAAATATTTTTATCTTGAAAAAATGATGCTTCTGTTACATAATTCAATCCTAAAGCTTCTTTCTTAGTCAACTCTTCTAAATATTTAATCATTTCCTTATCTTTATTAAGAGTAGCATTTAAATTATTTAAAAGATATACTTCTGCCTTATATTTTTCAGCAATATCGTTTACTTTTTCTGTTATTAAATCATTATGTTCTTTCTTTATCGTTCTAAAATCAAAAGTAATCTCACAATAATCTGGTACAGCATTAATTAAGTTTCCTCCATTTATTTTAGAAAGATTAAAAGTAGTATTACTAACTTCAAAAATATCCATTTTTTCATCTTTTATTTCATTATAGAAATCTCTAATCTCTTCAATAAAAGATATCGCCTTATATAAAGCATTATCTCCTAAATCAGGAGTACTAGAGTGAGCACTTACTCCTTTAAAAGTAACTTTAAATTCAATACAACCTTTATTAGCAATAACAGGACATAAATCTGTAGGCTCAGGAAAAACTAAGGTAGAAGGCAAAGAGACATTACTTTTAACTAATTCATTGATTCCTTTAAAATTAATTTCTTCATCATATGTAAAAATAATTATGCAAGGAATATCTTTAGATACTTTACTAATAGATTCAAATAATGCTGCCGTTCCTCCTTTCATATCACTAACTCCAAGTCCATAATATGATGAATTAGATATAGTTAAAGAAAAAGGATCAGAATTCCAAATTCCCATAGGTTCTACTGTATCAGAATGACATATAAAACCTATTTTAGGATTACCTCTTGTAGCAATTAAAACAGCAGGATTATCTCCTATTTCTTTAAATTCAAAGTTATAATCTCTTAGATAAGTTTTAACATAATCCAAATATTTTCTATTTTCTAAATCATTAACAGTATTAATAGAAACTAACTTTTCTAAAACCTTACTCATTATCTTACCCCCATAGAATTATATTTAGTTTTAACAAAACCTCTCTTTTCTAAATCTATAATAGGAAAGATTCT
>CALWAJ010000059.1 GCA_944373065.1 uncultured Bacilli bacterium | reverse complement strand
TAGTAGATATGGCTAATTTTAATTTCCAGGGTAAAATAATTCGTCAATTCTGGGGTAAAATAATTCGTCAATCTACATATAATAAACACAGTTTTAATTTCTATAAGGGGGGGTATTATGTCTAAAAGAAAAACAAGAAAAGAGAAAATTAAATCTCAACAAAGATTAGAATTTAATAGAATAGAAATAAAAAGATTAGAAGAGGATTTAATAATTATAGAACATAAAATTAATGACTATGAAAATAAAAAAATAAAAAATGCTTGTCTAAAAAACTTAAAAATATTTGGTAGCGTATGTAATTTTATAATGCCCTTTGTTATCACCAGTGGTATAACTGTCTCAGGATTAAATTTTTTGGGATTTGGCCTTCCTTTTATTAAAGATAATATAAGAAAAGAAAAAAGATATACACTAGATTATGAAACTAATGGAAATATTGAAAGTGAAGAACATTATTCAATGAATAATATTTTTGGCCCTACACTTTCTGATAACGAATTAACAATTTATTCTCCCTGGACTTTAACTGAAGATAATTTATATGAAAGAACTATTAAAACCTTTGATATTAATTATAATACTTCTTCCGTTTCTCTTTATAATGCTATCTTAAATAAAGATATTGAACGTATAGAAGAGATTTATCCTAACTATACTTTAGAAACAGAAACTACTAATCAAATATCTTCTATAAATGATGATTATATTATAGACGCTTATCTTGATTTCCTTGATAGTAATGATATATTGACATATAAAGAAAATAGTTCAGCAAATAATTTCGTTACTTTTTTTGAATTATTAGTGTGTTTAGGAATCCCTAGTTTCATTTCCTATCGTCGTTCTTTTTCACTTATTGACTCTATTAAAAATATTAATAAAAAATATGAATCACAAAAAGAAGAATTAAGAGATTTGTATGAGCAGTTAGACCAAAAACAAAAAAGAATAACTAATCTTAGTAATGGAGGTAAAACTTATGCAAGGAGAAGATAAGCTAATAAAGAATTTACAAAAAGATATTAAAAATTTAGAACTTAGAATAGATGATAAAAGAATAGATCGATTAAAAAAGTTGTGTAAAGTTGGTTTTGTGTTAAATCGGATTATGCCTTTTGTTATCTCCGGTTTTATAAGTGTTTTGATATCTTCTGATATTGATAAGTCACCATTTTGTTATGAAAAAGTAAAAGAATATGCTAATATCAGACTAATTAAAACTTCATCAGGCTTTGAAAATAAAAAAGAAAGCTATAGCGATAACTCTCTAGAAGAAAGCTTTCTCTATACTACAGATTGGCATTTAAATGATAACTCCTTATATGAAAGAAATGTTACTATGTATAAAATGAATGACTTAATTGATGAAGACAATATTGATGAAATGTTAAAACTAAGTAAAGAAGAAATAGAAGAAACTTTTGATATAATAGATATCCAAAAGATCCAAAAAAACAATCTTACTTTAGAAGATGAAATGTATAGTGAAGATATGGTAATAATAGAAATAAATACTGAAGATAAAGATAAGTATATAACAAGAAATGAAACCTTCATTGAAAATTTAATTGATGTATCAGGATGTATTGGAATCATATTTTTGGTTGGAGATATTATTGTAAAGATAGATAAGAAAATTTTAAAGACTTCTGATAAATTAAAGAAATATCAAAAACATCTAACTTCATTACAAGATTATGACACTGACGAATTAAAGAAAGTTTTAATAATAAAAAAACAGAATTTAGAAATGTTAACAACAGAAGAAGAGATCCCTACACCTAAAGTATATACTTATAGAAAAGAGGATAAATAACATGTCTAAACAAGATTTTTCTTTTATAACTAGTACTAATAATGATAGTTTTTCTAAACTAAAAGGTCTTGATTTAAAAGAACTATTAAATCAAATAGTCTCTTTTTCTTTAACTTATAGGGATAAATTAAATTTACCTAAAAAAGTTTTTTTCGGTACGGAAATTGAATACGAAGATCTAAATTTAGATTTAGTAACTAAATTTATTAGCCAAAATTGTCCCAGATGGGACTCTAAATTTGATGCTACAGTTCGAAGTGGTGGAGAAGTTGCTTCAAAAATTTTAAGCGATAATATAATATGTTGGGATGAGTTACAGACTACATGTCAATTTTTACAAAGTAAAAATGCTTTTACTAAAGGTAATGCTGGAGGACATATTCATATAAGTCCAAGTATTTTGGGTGTTAATAAAGAAAATTGGCTCCAGTTTATAAAAACTTACATTGTATATGAGTCAGTATTATTTAGATTTGGTTATGGAGAAGAAATAGTAGGAAGAAAAGAATTAAATGAGTATGCTAGACCTATAGCAGATTCTTTATTTAAAAGTTTAAAAGAATTGGAAAGCTCTAAAGACGTAATAGATATTTTATTTGCCTTACCAACTAGTAATAAATATCAAGCGATTAATTTTAAGAATATTGATTATTATTCTGTGAATGAATTTAAAAAGAATAACACAATAGAATATCGATTTCCTAATGGCACTGTACAAGAAATTATTTGGCAAAATAATATTAATGCTTTAACAAAATTAATGCTTGCTCCTTCTAAAAAACTAATAGATATTGAATATATAGATTATAAGTTAAAAAATGAAAGAATCTCTTCAAAAAATGATTTTTATAGGTATAATATTGTTGATTTAAAAAATGCTTTAGAGTTTGTTGATATGATATTTGATAATAATTTAGATAAAATATACTTTTTAAAACAGTATATAAAAGATTTTGCAGATATTTATAATAATGGAGAAGATACTAAAACTAAAATATTAAAAAGATGAGTATTGGGTAATTTATGAAAAAAATTTATTTAGCTTATGGGAGTAATTTGAATTTATTAAGTATGGAATATAGATGTAAGAAAGCTGTTCCTATTGGTTCTAGTGTATTAAAGAATTATAGACTTGTTTATAAAGGTTCTGCTGATGGTTATGCATATTTAACTATTGAACCTGCTAAAGAGTTTTATGTTCCTATTGGTGTTTTTAATATATCATTTTTTGATGAGTTTCGCTTAAATAAATATGAAGGTTATCCTAAACTTTACTATAAAGAATATTTGCCTATTAATGTTAACGATAAAGAAGAAAAAGGCTTAATTTATATAATGAATAATAATTTTGCATATCATTTACCAAGTGATAACTACATTGATACTTGTATGATAGGCTATGAATATTTTGGGTTTAATAAAGAAGTTTTAGATGATGCTTATGAATATACTAAAAGAAAGATTCTAACAAATAGTAATACTAGAAAATAAGGAGAACAGTTTTAGTTCTTCTTTTCTTCTAAATTCATCTTTACTTAAATAAAATGTAATGATAAAATCTTAGTATAGAGAGGATAGATATTATGAAGAAATATGGAAAGATAATTATTATTGTAGTAGGTATTATTGTTGTAATTGCTTTACTTATCTTAATTTACTTTAAGACTGCCTTTATTAGTAAAAATGAAGTAAAAAATATTGTTGCCGATAATATGAACGTTAATAGTGGTGATTTATATTTTGAAAGTATTGATTTTGAACTTGATAATAGTATTTATGAAGTAGAAGTATATTACCAAAATAGAGATTATGAGTATAAGATTGATGCTAAAGAAGGAAAGATTATTTATACAGACTTTAGAAATATAAATAATAATCAAAACAACTCTAATAACGGTAATAGTAACAATAATAATGGTAATAATAACAGTAATAGCAATAATGGTAACTATAATGGTCAAAATAGCCTTAATGGAGTAACTCCTAGTATAACCCTAGATGAAGCGAAGAATATTGCTGTTACCAATGCAGAACTTGATATTAATAATGTTCAGTTTACAAGAGAAGAGTTAGACCATGATAATCATACTTTAGTATATGAGTTAGAGTTCTTTTATAATAATACAGAATATGATTATGAGATTAATGCAACTACTGGAGATATAATTAGTTTTGATAGAGATAGTATATATGATTAAATTTTAGCCATAATAGAAATAGGTGATAATATGAAAAATATTTCTATTTGGCAAGATACTGTTAATTATAACAATAAGTATGAAACATTAAATGAAAATATAGATGTAGATATTTTAATAATTGGAGGAGGTATTACAGGATGTAGTACCTTTTATCAATTTAAAGATGATAATAGAAAAATAGCTTTAGTAGAAAAGAATAGGTTAGGTAGTGGAGCTTCTAGTAGAAGTAGTGCTAAAATAACCTTTTTACAAGAAGATATCTATACTAAACTAAATAATATCTTTGGAAGAGACAAAGCTTATCTATATTATAGAGGAGAAAAAGAAGCTTTAAAGATAATTAGTGATATTGTAAAAAAAGAGAAAATAGACTGTGATTTTAAGACTAGTAAATCTTATTTATATACTATAGATTCTTCTAATATGAAAAAAATAGAAAAAGAAAAAGATATTATTGCATCTTTTGGAGAAAAAACTACTACTATTAAGAAATTACCTAATAATATGAAAGTAGAATCTGGGTTTTATGTTAATAATACTTATACATTTCATCCTTTAAAATATTTAAAAGAAATAGTTAGAAAGTCTATTAGTCTTAATCATAGGGTTTATGAAAATACTAAAGTTATAAAAATAGAAAAAGAAGATAATTCATTTAAATGTTATACTGAAACTAATATTATTAAGACTAAAAAGATAGTACTTGCTCTTCATTATCCTTACTTTTTATTTCCTTATTTAATGCCTTTAAAGTGTTATTTAGAGAAATCTTTCTTAGTTTGTTCAAGTGTTAAAAAAAGTTATGACTTTAATGCTATTAATATAGAGAAACCTTTAAAATCTATGAGATATTATAATGATTATTTATTAACAGTCTCATCATCTGCTAATCTAGCCTTTGCCTCTAATAGTAAAAAAATGGTAGATGATTTAAAGAACAATACCAATATTACTAATTATGATTATGTTTGGAGTAATTATGATTTAATGACACTAGACCATTTACCTCTAATAGGCTATATTGATGATAATTTAATACTCTCTACTGGTTATAATACTTGGGGTAATTCTAATGGCATACTTGCTAGTTCCATTATAAAAGACTTAATTAATAATAAGTATAATATCTACAAAGAACTATTTGACCCTAGAAGAGCTTTTAATAAACAGAAATTAATTAACTATCCTTTAAATATCTTTAGTAATCTTTATAGTTTTATAGATAGTAAAGTAAATAAAAATAAATCTTTCTATAATGGCAATCCTAGATTTACAAGAATTGATGGTAAGGCAGTCGCTATTTATAAAGATGAGAAAGGTAAAGAACATATCATCTATAACAAATGTCCTCATTTAGGTTGCAGTTTAGTCTTTAACGAAATAGAAAAAATTTGGGATTGTCCATGTCACGGTTCTAGATTTGATTTAGATGGTAAATGTATTATGGGACCTAGTAATTATGATATTAGTTATAAATAGTTGTTTTCCTAAAAAATATTTTATGATATACTTAGAATGTAAGGAATGGTAGTTATGAACGATGAAATAATTAGAAAAAGTAAAGTTAGTATTTTAAAAAGTTATGGAGAAAATTTTACTAAAAAAGAATATATCACTAATCCTGCTATTGGTAGGGAAGAAGAGATAAAACAATTAGTTTTAATTTTATTAACTCCTGAAAAGTCTGCTATTTTAACTGGTAAACCTGGAGTAGGTAAAACTGCTATTGTTGAAGGACTTGCTTATCGTATCCAGTTAGGTAATGTTCCTAATGCTCTTAAAGATTATCAAATTATTAAAGTTAATACCTCAGCTTTACTTGGAAGTGATCCGGATACTGGAGAAAGTAAAATACAAATACTTTTAGATGAGTTAAAAGAATATTCTAATTTAATATTATTTATAGATGAAATACATACTTTAATGGGAAGTAGGGATGATTCTCTTGACTTTGCTAATATGTTTAAGCCAGGACTAGATAGAGGAGATATTAAAGTAATAGGCGCTACTACTAGCGAAGAATATGAAAGATATATCTTACGTGATAAAGCTTTTGTTAGACGTTTTCAAAAGGTAGAAGTAGAAGAGCCAACAAGAGAACAGACTATTGCTATTTGTATGGGAACACTTCCTAAAATAGAAAAGAAAACAGGAGCTAAGTTAATGTATGACCCTTATGTTCAAGAAAAGATAATGGCTTTCTTAACCGATCTTACTAGTGAGTATAGGAGAATATATGAAATAGGTTCAAGATACCCAGATGTTACTTTAACAATCTTACAGCAAGCTTTTTCATATGCTATTTATAATAATAGAACTGAAGTAAATATCTTTGATATTGAAAGAGCGATAGAAAACACTAAAAATGTTTATCCTGATGTTATAAAAAAAGAACTTCCTAGATTTAAGGAAGAGTTTAAAGATGAGATAGCTGATGGATTAGATAGAGGACTTGCCAATGCTTAAAACAGTAGCTTATTATCTTAGAATAATTTCTGTTGTTTTATTTGTGATATTTGTTTGTTTATTACTTAAAGTTATACTAGATTGTGGTGTTTCTGGTATTTCTTTTCTCGTTATGAGTATTTTACTTGTCCTTATAAATATTTTTACAGTTTTAAGTAAAAAAGATATCTATAAAGATTTAATTAGTTATAATCTAATATCAACGGCTTTAGCAATTTATCTTGGTATTATTGTTGTTAAACTATATACTTATTATAGAGTCCATAGTTTGATGTATAATCTTAACTATGATTATTTTAAAACTAATTTTATAATTATAGATTTAGTAATATTAGGGATTATTTTAAATACTTTGTTTATTTATTTTAGTGACATAAAAAAAGACCAGTAATTTGGCCTTTTTATTATTTTATATCAATAAGTTTTTTATTTTCATTCTCATCAATTTTTGGAATAGAAATACTTAATGTACCATTATCAAATTTAGCTTCAATAGCATCTTCATTAATATCTCCAAGATAGAAACTTCTTTGGTATTTACCATAACTTCTTTCACGACGAAGATATTTTTTATTTTCATCCTTATCTTCATCACTTTCAGATTTTTCAGCAGTTATAACTAAGTTTCCCTTATTACATTCTACTTTAATTTCATCTTTCTTAAATCCTGGTAAATCCATTTCTACATGATATGTATTATCTTTTTCATAGATATCACATTTCATCTTGCTTCCTTCATTCTCAAAAAATTGATCTAATGCATTATCAAAATAAAATCTTGTTGGTAACATATATTATCACTTTCCTTTCTCATTACAATTATGTTATACCAC
>CALWAJ010000058.1 GCA_944373065.1 uncultured Bacilli bacterium | reverse complement strand
GAATTAATGGCTGGTCAATTTGATAGATATGGTAACAATACATACTATTGGACTCTAACACCATATTCTTCGTCAAAGGTTCGGTATGTCAACAACTATGGTAACGCTAGCAGCCGTTCGCCTTCGGACAATTCGAGTGGCGTGCGGCCTTCTGTAAATCTAAAATCTAACGTAGTAATAACTGATGGAGATGGTACTAAGGAGCATCCATTCGAGATTGCCCTTCAATAAATCTAAAGAAGAAAAAACTTCTTCTTTTTCTTTTGGTTAATTTATGCTAAAATATAACTGTTTAGAAAGAAGTGGTGTTATGCATTTACCTGATTTTAAAGTCGCTCGGAGTAGTGAGAAAATAGATTATAATAAAATAAATTATAAATTAGATTCTAAATATCTTAATAAATATAAGGGTAAGAAGTGTTATTTAAAGACTTATGGTTGTCAAATGAATGAACATGATAGTGAGAATATTAAAGGTATATTAGAACTATTAGGTTTTGATTTTACTGATAAAATAGAAGATGCTAACCTTGTTTTATTAAATACATGCTCTATTAGAGAGAATGCTCATAATAAAGCTTTTGGATTACTTGGTAAAGCTAAACATGTAAAAGAGTCTAAAAGAGATTTAATGATAGGTTTATGTGGATGTATGGCTCAAGAAGAGATAGTTGTTAATACTATTATGAAAAAATATCCATTTGTAAACTTTGTAGTTGGTACTCATAACTTTTATCAAATACCAGAAATATTAGAGAAGAGTGAATCTAAACAACAAATAGAAGTTTATTCTCGTGAAGGAGATTTAATAGAAAGCCTACCAGTAGATAGAAATAGTAAATATAAAGCCTATGTTAATATTATCTATGGCTGTGATAAGTTCTGTACATACTGTATTGTTCCTTATACTAGAGGAAGACAAAGAAGTAGAGAAAAAGAAGATATCTTAAAAGAAATAGATAATCTTATTAAAGATGGTTATAAAGAAGTAACATTACTTGGTCAAAATGTTAATGCCTATGGAAAAGATTTATATGATGATTATTCTCTTGCAGAACTTCTAGAAGATGTCGCTAAGACTAATATACTTAGAATTAGATTTATGACTAGTCATCCATGGGACTTTACTGATGATATGATAGAAGTAATTGCAAAGTATCCTAATATTATGCCAAGTGTTCATTTACCTGTACAATCAGGTAGTGATAGAATTCTTAAATTAATGGGAAGACGTTATACTAAAGATAAATATCTAACATTGTTCCATAAGATGAAAGAAATGATTCCTAATGTTGCTATATCTACTGATATTATTGTAGGTTTTCCAGGTGAAACAGAAGAGGATTTTGAAGAGACTTTAACACTAGTTAGGGAATGTAAATATGATAATGCCTATACCTTTATCTATTCACCTAGAGTTGGTACTCCTGCTAGTAAGCTTCCAGATAATGTTACTAAAGAAGAAAAAGAACAAAGACTTTATAAGCTTAATGACATAGTTAATACTTATTTTAAAGAAAATAATGAGAAACTTGTAGGTAAGAAAGTTCCTGTTTTAGTAGAAGGTATAAGCGATAAGAAAAACGAATACTTTGGTTACAGTGATACTAATAAATTAATTAATTTTACTGGAGAAGATGTAGATCTTGGTAGTATTGTTAATGTAGAGATTACAGAAGCGAAGACATGGAGTTTAGATGGAAAAGTTAGTAAGTAATGAAGAAATTCTTGATAAAGCTTTAGAACTTGTTAAAGAAATAAAAAATGATAAGGAATATAGAGAATATGTTACTTTAAGAAATGAGATTAAATCTAATAAAGAAATAATGGAAAGAATAGAAAATATAAAGACTTTACAAAAACAATATATAAAAAGTGCTTATCTTGATGATGAAATAAAAGTAAAATTAGATAAAGAATTAAGTGAATTAGAAGCTATTCCTTTATATAAAGAGTATGTACTTAAAGAAAAAAAGATAAATAATATTCTTATTAGTATTAAAGAAGGAATTAATTCTTCCTTTGATAATATTCTAAATAAATAAAAAAGTATGAATTTTGTAAATTGAGTAAGTTTAGGACTTAGATTTTTAAAATTCTCTAGGAGAGGATTTAAAATCTGAGCCCTTTTTTGATTGGATTTAAAAAATTCACTTTTTGCATTAATCTCTCTTCCATGTTAGAGTGTAGGCATCTGTGCAGATAAATTATTTATTCTGGAGGTGTTTATGAAAAATGATAATAAAGAAAAAGAGTTTTTTACACTTTTATCTGATACAACATTTAAAAGAATGTTTAAAGATGAAGATAGTAGATTCTTTTATGAAAAAGTAATTAAATTTTATTCTAAATTGGATTTAGAGGGGTATGAATTATATGATAATGAAATAAATAGTGGTGGTTTTGCAAGAGATTATAGGCTTGATGTTCTATTAAAGAAAGGTAGAGATTTTATTATAGTTGAAATGAACAAAGGTGTATCAGAAAGGGTCTTAATCAAAAATAGAATGTATCTGTTTAATATAGCAGGTGGAGGATTAGAAAAAGGAGAGGACTTTGTTAAGATGAAAACAGTATTAATTAATTTTAACAATAGTCTTTATAAGATAAATCCTGATGCAATTAATGTAGATTATACTTTAAGAAATGAGAAATATAATGATGTAATAGATGATATAAAAATACATAATATTTATCTTGAAAGTCTAAAAAATGTAAGATATAATGGAAGTAACGAAGAAGAAACATTTATGGCAATGATGGTAGCAGATTCATATGAAGAGATGAGAGAGATTGCAAATGGATGTGAGGAGGCGTTATATATCGTGGATAAACTAGAAAAATTAAATGAAGATGATAAGTTTAGAACAAGTTACAATGTAGAGTTAGTTAGAAGAAAAGAGATAAACTCAGCAAGACTAGATGGATATGATGATGGATATGATAATGGTTATGATGCTGGTGCTAAAGCAGAAAAAATATCTATTGCAAAAACTCTTCTTAAGAAGGGGGTATCTCTTGAAATAGTATCTGAAAGTACTGGATTAAGTGAAGAAGAATTAGAAGAGTTAATTAATTAAAACAAATATGATAACTAGTTATTAAGTAGAGAAAGAGAAATTTATGATTGTCTCTTTCTTTTTAAATATACTTTATAGTTTTTTGTACTTTTTACCTATTTAAAGCATAGACTAAATTAGAGGAGGGATATGTTTGGCAACTTTTAAAGAAATAGTGACAAAAGCAGTTATTGGTAAAGGTAAGAAACAGTTTACTGATAACTTGTCATTACAAGTAACTAATAATCCTAATACGATACTTGGATGTTGGGTTATTAATCATAACTTTAGTGGTATTTTTTCTAATGGAATAGTTACTATTAATGGAAGTTATGATGTTAATATTTGGTACTCTTATGATAATGATACTAAAACAGAAGTATTAAAAGATACTAAAAATTATACTGAGACAATAAATGTTCAAGGAAGTAGTGATACAGAAAATGAAGAGGTAATTATTAGAAGTTTAAGTGGACCTAGTTGTAGTAAAGCTGAAATTAATAATAATACTATAAATTGTACTATTGATAAAACTTTGGGTATAGAATTAGTTGGTGATACTAAAGTGCGTATTAATACCCTAGATGAAGTTGATGATTGGGAAGAGATAATGGATAGTGATGCTACAATTGATGAAGTAATAGACGAGGAAGTAAATGAAGATTATCTTGATAATCCCACTGAGTAGGCTCATTGTAATTAATAGTTTTTAGAGACTGTTAACAAAAAAAGGTTGACAGTCTCTATTTGTTTGTGTATAATTATAACAGTAAAAAAGAAAGGAGCTAATATTATGGCAGTAAAACTAAGATTAATGAGAATGGGAGCTAAGAAAAGACCATTCTATCGTATAGTTGCAACAGATTCTAGAAGTAGAAGAGATGGAGAATATCTTGAGTTAGTAGGTACTTATAATCCTATTAGTGATGAAAAAGATGTTAAAATCAATGAAGAAGTTGCTTTAAAATGGTTAAATAATGGAGCTATTCCTTCTGATACTGTTAGAAATTTATTTAAAGATGCTGGTATTATGAAGAAATTTGCTGAATCTAAAGACAAAAAGGAAACAAAATAATGACATTAGTAGAATTAACTGAAAGAATAGTTAAAAATATTGTTAAAGATGAAGAAGCTGTTTCTGTAAAAGAATTTCCTAGTGATAATGATAATGAAATTATTATAGAAGTTTTGGTTTCTTCTTCTGATATAGGTAGAGTTATTGGTAAGAATGGTAAAGTTGCTAATGCAATTAGGACTTTAGTTCAAGCTAGTAGTTTCCTTAAAGACAATAAATATGTTAAGATTAATATTGATGAGTTTTAGGGTTACTTAAGGTAATCCTTTTACTTTTTGGGGGAATTATGGATAGAGAATTAATTAGAGATGAACTTAAAGATTATTATAATGATATAAAGGAAGATAAGTTTCTTAGAAAAAATTTTTATAAATATAAAGAATTGTTGTTTAAATTAAATGATGTTAGGAAAAGAAGTTTTGAAGGACCTTTAAGATATTTTCCTTATGAAGAATTAATAGAAATATTAAAGAAATATTTTGAAAAGTATTTTGGCGAATTTTCTGATACTGACATAATAGCATATGATTTATCATTAGTTATAGATTATATTAATGCTAGTGATGAAGAGACATTTAGTGATAGATTTAATGATATTAATTTATCTAGAGAAGAGGCCTTTGATTTAATGATATCTGAAGCTTCTTATGATTATGTACTTAATGATATTAAAGTAATTAATTATAATAATTTAATGACGGCTTTAAGTGTTTCTCATGAATATGCTCATAAGATTCATAATAATAGAGCTTTAAATAATAATAGTATAGACTTTTATATTTATTCTGAATACTTGGCTTATTATAATATGTTTTTATTTGCTGATTATTTAAAAGAATTAGGATATTTGAGTGATACTTTAATAAGTTTAGGTAATGATTATATTAATACTAATGAACAAATTAGATTATTTAAAATAATGGATGATGTGTATAGAGGTATAGGTGTAGATGATAGTACTTTAGAGATTATTGATTATAATATCGATATAGGTAATGTACCTTTACTTGATTATGCTCATATATTGGCATATCTTGCTTCTAAAAATAAATATGAAGAGACTAAAGATATGCCTTTAATAGAAAGATGTGAAGAGTTAAATAAGATGTTTAGTTTAGATATAAATAAAAGTAATTTAGATATGGTAGGACTTAATATTGATAATAAAGAATTAGTAAAAAAATATATAATAAATTTTAGTAAATAAAAAAGATTTATTGTATAAAGTTTAATTTTATATTATACTATTTATAGAATTGGAGGTAATTCTTTTATGAAGAAACGTGTAGGCAGTGCAATAGTTATGATTGCTATTTTTGTACCTTTATTATTTCTAGGAGGAGTTTTCTTTGCCTTTTTAATAACTTTATTAGCATTAGGTGCTATGTATGAAATGATGAAGTTAAGAGATGATAAGAAGAAGATACCTAGTATTATTAAAGTTCTTACTTATTTCATGATAATATTTACTTTTCTTTTGATTTATAGAGATAATATTTATAGTTATGATTTGGACTATAGACTAATTAGTTTTATAATATTTGTTTTTATCTTACCTATATTGTTTGGGGAAAAGAAACTTGATTATAATATTAAAGATGCTTTGTATTTAGTAGGTACTTTATTATTTATTCTTATATCTTTTAATTTAATTGTAGTTATTAGAAATTATGATTTGAATTATTTGATTTATTTACTTTTAATAACTGTATTTACTGATACATTTGCTTATATAACTGGTAGTTATATAGGAAAAACTAAACTTGCTCCATCTATTAGTCCTAATAAGACTATGGAAGGATTAGTTGGAGGATTATTAATGGGAACTTTTGTACCTACTGTTTTCTATGTTACTGTTATTAATCCTAGTATATCTTTAGTAGTTATTGTATTTATTACATTATTTTTATCATTAGTAGGACAACTTGGTGATTTAGTTTTTTCTAGTATTAAGAGAACATATAATGTTAAAGATTTCTCTAATTTAATTCCTGGACATGGAGGAATTCTTGATAGGTTTGATAGTCTTATTTTTGTAGTATTAGCATTTATAATAATAGTAGGAGTTATATAGGAGGATTATGGTTACATTAATATTATTTATTATTTTGCTTGGTTCTATTATCTTTATTCATGAAGGTGGTCATTTCCTTTTTGCTAAGTTAACTGGTATTTATGTTTATGAATTTGCTCTTGGAATGGGGCCTAAGTTATTTAGTTTTAAGAAAGGTGAGACTGAATATTCTTTAAGACTTATTCCAATAGGTGGTTTTTGTCAGTTAGCAGGAGAAGAGGGAGAAGAAGAAGATTTACCTAAAGAGAGAACTTTACTTGGTAAAAAGCCTTGGCAGAAGTTTTTGGTTATGTTCTTTGGAGCAGGTTTTAATTTTATTTCTGCTATCTTGGTATTATTTTTCATAGCTTTAGTTTTTGGATCTACTTCTACGGAACCTATTTTATCTAGTGTTGATAAAGGTACACCTGCTTATAAGGCTGGTCTTAGAAAAGGTGATGAAATATTAGAGATTAATGGACATGATATTTGGACTATTGATGATATTTCTTTATATTTAACTATTGCTGATCCAAGTAAAGCGAATGAGTTTAAAGTAAAAGATACAAATGGTGATGTAGAAACTTATAAAATAAAACCTAAAAAGACAAAGATTGATGGTGAAGAAAGATATATTTATGGTATTTCAATGGTTGGAGAAGAAAAACATGGATTAGGTGCAGCGATAGAATATACATTTGTTAAAACAGGATCTTTATTTAAACAGATGGGAGTAACTTTAGCAAATTTATTTACTGGAGGAATTAAAGTAAGTCAATTAAGTGGTCCTGTTGGAATATATGAAGTTGTTGGGGCACAAGCGAGTGGTGGTATAGCTAGTTTATTATATTTATATTCATTTTTATCTATAAATGTAGGATTTATTAATTTACTACCATTGCCAGCTTTTGATGGAGGACATATCTTATTTATAATTATTGAGAAAATAAAAGGTAGTCCAGTTAATCCAGAGACAGAAGCTAAGTTTCATGCAGCAGGTTTATTCTTGTTAATGTTATTGATGGTTTATGTAACTTTCTATGATATACTGAGATTATTTTAAAGGAAAGAGGGTATTTTGATTGTAGAATGACAAACTTCTTTCTACTAGAAATAGAATAAAATGACGAATTATTTTACCTTGGATTCATATATAAAA
>CALWAJ010000057.1 GCA_944373065.1 uncultured Bacilli bacterium | reverse complement strand
GATACTTTATAATAGGACATTTTGTTTTATAAATACTTATGAAAAAAGCGGACATTTTGTTTTATTAATCACAGAAAAGTCTATCTTTTTCTTTAAATTTTAGACCTTTTGGTCTGGTTATTAATATATCCCATACTTTTTAAAGTTTCTACTGACCGTTCTATGTAATCTAATTTACATTCAACATTCCATATAGCATTAGGACAATATTCCTCTAATAAAGAAAATACTTCTACCACATCAATAGTTCCATCATCTAATCCTAAATGCTCATCATTCATATATGATGGTCTACCAACTTGTTTTCCATGATTATTGTGTAAATGTAAATATCCAATTCTATCACCTAAAGTAATAATCCAATCTTCGACTGACATATTTGAATTTGCATTGGCATGTCCTATATCTAAGCAAACTTTAAGTCTTGGATCGTTAACTGAATCTATTTCCATTTTTAATACTTCACTATCTTCTTCACATTGATTTTCAATCATCATAGTAATTGAGTCATCCTTGTCAGTGAAAAACTCTTGCCAAAATGCAGTAGCATTTTTTACCCATCCTTGATAAAAACTAGTATTAGGAACAAAGCCATTATGAACTACTATTTCAGTACATCCTAATTCTTTAGCAACCTTATATGCATAATTAAATGTTTTCATAGTTGCATCTTTTATCATCGGATTTTTTGTTCCTAAATTCAAATCCCAAAATGGTGCGTGAAGAGATTTTCCACCTTGAAAATTAGCTAATGCATTTTTATAATATAATATCAATTTTTCTGTTTCTTCAGTATCAATTAAATTTGGGTTATAGAACCCTTGTATTTCTATTCCTAAATTATTATTTACGCAAAGTTCAAATACTCTCCTCACATCTGTATCATCACATAATCTTATTTCTTTCATTGCATTACCTCCAAATTTAATTGTTTATTAAATTTTTTCATATTCTTAATAGTTCCTTTTCATCTTTTTCTTATATATAATACATAATTGTCCCTATACATTAAATCTAAAGTGACATATATCTCCATCTTGCATTAGATAATCTTTTCCTTCAAGTCTTGCACGACCTGCTTCTCTTGCTTTTAATTCACTTCCACAGTTTATTAAGTCTTCATATGAGATAACTTCTGCTTTAATAAAGCCTTTTTCAAAGTCTGTATGAATAATACCAGCGCAAGCTTTAGCATTCATCCCTTTTTTGAAAGTCCAGGCTCTTACTTCATCTGGGCCTACTGTAAAATATGTGGCAAGTCCTAGTAAATCATAAGTTGCTGATATTAGAGAATCTAAACCACTTTTTTCAAGGCCTAGAGCTTCTAACATTTCTTTAGCATCATCATCTTCTAATTCACTTAGCTCTTCTTCTACTTTGGCACAAATTGTAATAACCCTAGCATTTTCTTTACTAGCATATTCTTTAACTTTATTAACATAATCATTATCATTACCTAAATCACTTTCATTAACATTAGCTAAGTAGATTAAAGGTTTTTCTGTTAAAAGATTAAAACTTTTAATAATACTTTTTTCTTCTTTTGTTAAATCAAGTAATCTTATAGGAGTATTTTCTTCTAGAGCTTTTCTTAATTTTTCTAAAGTTTCATACTCTAAAAGTTCATCTTTATCTTTGCTCATTCTAGCTTTTTTACTAATTCTATTTATTCTATTAGTTACTGTTTCTAAATCTGCTAGAGCAAGTTCTAGGTTAATTGTTTCAATATCTCTTATAGGATCAATATTTCCATCGACATGGATTATATTGCCATTATCAAAGCATCTTACTACTTCACAAATAGCATCTACTTCTCTTATATGTGATAAGAACTTATTACCTAGACCTTCTCCTTTACTTGCACCTTTTACAAGTCCTGCTATATCTATAAATTCATAACTTGTATAGATTGTTCTTTTAGGATTATACATACTTGATAATTTATCAATTCGCTCATCTTTAACATTTACTATTCCAACATTAGGATCAATTGTTGCAAAGGGATAGTTTTCTGCTAAAATATGGGTTTTTGTTAGGGCATTAAATAATGTACTTTTACCTACATTAGGTAGGCCTATAATTCCTGCTTTTAAACTCATAATATTACCTCATTTCTATTTCATATTATAGCATTGTTCTATATATTTTAAAAGAAAAAAATACCTTGCGGTATTTAAATTGTTGCATATACTCCTGGACCAAGTGGTAGGCCTATTAAGTACCAGCCTATTATTAATAAAATCCAGGTTAAAGCTATTATTCCAAAGTATGGTAGTACATAGCTTATACTTTTATGAATAGTTATTGGTTTATTTTTATCTTGATTATAAATATTTAAATATCCTATGTAGATTACAAAGCATGCAAGTAATGGTGTAATTCCTGCTGTAATTGAAGTACCTGCTCTTAATATGAATTGAGCGAACTGTGCTGATATATTTGATTGCATAAAGGCAGGAACCATAACAGGAGCGAATATTTCCCATTTAGCACTTGCTGTTGGAACAAATAAATTGGCAAGGCCTATCATAATTAGAGAAAATATAATTAGAGGAAGACCAGTGAATCCTATATTTCCTATAGCATTGGCACACCAGCATGCTATTACTGTTCCTATATTTGTTTCTCTAAATATTGATGTAAATTGCGATACGACAAAGATTAACATGATTATTTCTCCTAAAGGAGCGAATGTTTCTTTACAACCGTTTATAACATCTTTATCATTTTTTATACTCTTAGAACCTATTCCATCGGCTATTCCAACTAGTGTAAATAGTAAAGCCATCATATAAGTAAAGCCATCTTGAAAGTAGGAATTTGTTCCAAATAATTGACCTAAATAAGTATCTTCTTCCATATCAAGAAGCATTCCTGAATATGGTAGATTTGGTATTATCATATAGATAAAGGCTATAATAATTACAATTGCTGTTATGATAGCAGCTTTAAGGCCTCTTTTTTCGTAATGTTCTTTTTCTATTTTTTGTTGTTCAAGTTCTTTTACATCTGTTACTACTAATTCTTCTGTCTTTGTTAATTCTTCTTTTTCTTTATATTTTCCAAGACGTGGAGCGATTATTTTTTCAATTATAATTGTTCCAACTATAGATAAGACTAGAGAGAAAGCAATTATAATGAAAAGATTAGATGTTAGACTGATATGGGCAGAAGGATCAATTAGACGAGCAGCTGAAGTTGTTAATGGTATTAAATTTACTTCTATACTACCTACAAATATTGATACACCATAACCAAAACTAACTCCGGCAAAGGCTGCTATTATTCCTAGATGAGGATTTCTATTATTTAACATAAATAATAAAGCAGCAAGAGGTATTAGGATAACATATCCTACATCATTTATTAATGAAGATATTGTAGCTAGAAAAATTACTATGAACGTTAAGATATTTTTATCTATTTTTATTAGACATCTTTTACATAGTGTATCTATAAAGCCTGTTGATTTTGCTATACTTAGACCAAAGAAAGTAAGTAATAACATACCTAGAGGAGCGAAACTTAAGAAATTAGTCATAGCATTACTAAAGATAAATTTCATTCCATCAAAATTCATGAGTGATTCGACAGTTACTAAGTTACTTTCTAAGTCATTTGTTGTAGGAGTAACAGTATTATATGTAGCTTGCATTTGTAAAGCTGATAGAATAGCACTTAATATTATTACTACAAAAATAAGAAAGATATAAACTGTTATAGGGTGAAAATAAAACTTTTTTAACTTTAATTTTCTTTTATTACGACGCATTATTACCCTCCTTTGATATAACTTTCTTTAATTTTTTATTAAACTCAATTCTTGGCATAAAAATTAGTCGTCCACAATTTGCACATTTTAGTTTTATATCTGCTCCTAGCCTTACTATTTCCCAATCATTACTACCACATGGATGGCCTTTTTTCATAACTACATGATCTCCTAGATTATAAGTTTTATTTTCCATTTTTAACCTCCATATGTGTTTTTGGTAATTTAATGTTTGCATTAGTTAACGCAGTTTGAAAATCTTTTCGCATATTTCTTTGAACTTCAAAGTCATGACCAGCTTTTGTTTTAACTGCTACTTTGTAAGTAATAGAGTTTTGATCCACCATCTCTACTCCCCATAACTCAGTTTTTCCTTTTAAGTTTTGATATGTTTTATCAATATTTTCCATAGTTTCTTTTATTATTTTTTCTACTTTATCTAAATCATTTTCATAATCTACTAGAATATTAATCTCTGCTAAAGATGGATTAAGACTATAATTTGTTACTTCTGTAATCATATGATTGGAAATTATTTGAACAGCGCCTTTATAGTCTTTTATTCTTGTTGTCTTTAACCCCATAGAGATTACATCACCACGGAAACCATTAATCATAACATTATCACCAATCTCAAATTGGTCTTCCATAACTATAGAAATACCAGCGATAAAATCTTTAGCTAAATCTTGGAAAGCTAGAGTTAAAACTGCTGCTACTATTCCTAATCCGGCTAAGATACTACTTACATTAATACCAAAGCTATTTAGTATTAAAAGAACTGTTAAAAATATTACTATATATTTTAAGCAGTTATTTATAAGACTTAGAGTTGTATTTACTCTTTTTTTATTCTTGTTATTTATATGTTTATTATGTAGGGTTCTATTAAGAAAAAAAGTTACTATCTTATAGAAAATATAGGCAAGACCAATATATATGACTGGACTTACCACATATGCAAAAATTTCTGATTCAAAAAATTCTTTCAAGGGGGTTACCTCCTTTATTTATCTAAGTGCATTACTTCTAATATTCTAGTTAAATCATTGGCATTTGTAAAGCTTATTTCTAATTTATTATTTTTTATTTTAACTTTTGTACCTAATTTTTCACATAAATCACTTTCTAAATAAGAATATTCATTATCCTTAGCTTTATTTTTAGAATGAGTTATTTCTTTTTTTCGATGAAATTCTTCTTTAGAATTAGTAAGTTCTTCTAATCTTCTAACACTTAGATTTTCATTTATTACTTTATCAGCTAAACTTATAGCTTGATTTTTATCTTCTAATTTACTTAAAACTCTAGCGTGTCCCATACTTAATTCGCCTTTTACTACCTCATCTTTTATTTCATTTGGTAATGATAATAGGCCAAGCATATTAGTAATATGGCTTCTTGATTTACCTACTTTAGCGGCTAATTCTTCTTGAGTTAGGTTTAATTTTGTTTTTAGGGAATTATAAGCTTCTGCTTCTTCTAAAGCACTTAAATTTTCTCTTTGAAGATTTTCAAGTAAAGCTATTTCCATCATTTCTTCATCAGTGAAATCTTTAATAATAGCGGGTATTTCTTTTAATCCTGCTAACTTTGAAGCTTTTACTCTTCTTTCACCTGCTACTATTTCATAACCTTTAATACTTTTTTTAGCAATTATAGGTTGAAATACACCATGTTCTTTGATAGATGAAGCTAGCTCATTCAAACTTTCTTCATCAAAATTCTTTCTTGGCTGATAAGGATTACTTCTTAATTCATCTAAATTTAACATTGTTATATGTTCTTTAGGAGTATTATTAATTATTTCTTCTTCTACTTGAGAAATATTAATAGGTTCATTATTAAATAACTCTTCTAAGCCTCTTCCTAGTGCTCTTCTTTTATTTTCCATTTCTATCTATCACTTCCTTTGCTAAGTTTAAATAAGCTTCTGAGCCTTTACTTTTAGGATCATATACTATTATAGGTTCACCATGTGATGGAGCTTCAGTTAGTCTTATTAATCTTGGAATTATTGTATTATATACTTTTTCTTTAAAGAACTTTCTTATATCATCTACTACTTCAAACCCTAAATTTGTTCTTGAGTCTAGCATTGTTAATAGTACTCCTTCAATATCTAAGTTAGGATTTAATTGTTTTTGAGCTAATCTTATAGTATTTAAAAGTTGCATAATTCCTTCAAGAGCAAAAAATTCACATTGAACAGGAATAATTACAGAATCACTAGCAGTTAAAGCATTTGTTGTTATTAATCCTAAAGATGGGGGACAATCTATTATTATATAGTCAAAATTTTCATCTTCTAACTCTCCTAAATGATATTTTAGTTGAGCTCCTTTGGCAAAACCTGGTTCACTTTGACTCTTTTCTAATAATTCGATATCTAATCCTGCTAGATTAATTGTAGCAGGTAAAACATATAATTTTTTATATTTTGTTTTAATTATTGCATCTTTAGTTGTACATTTATTAGTTAAAACATCATATACACTTAAATTAATTTCTCCCTTATTTATCCCTACTCCTGTTGTAGTATTTCCTTGAGGATCTAAATCAACTAATAAAACTTTTTTACCAAGAAAAGCTAATGAGGCAGAAAGGTTAATACTTGTTGTTGTCTTGCCTACTCCACCTTTTTGATTTACTAATGAAATTACCTTTGCCATTTTATCACTCTCTTCTTTTATCTTAATTATTGTATCAAAAATATATAAATATTAAAACTATTTTAATAAATATTATTATTTCTCTTCTTTTATTTTATAACATTTTTAATATTTTGGGTAGTATAACTTTCCTATTATGGAAAAAAGTAGATTTCTCTACTTTTATTGATTGTTGTTCTCTTTTGATATTTTGATAACTATTTGATAATTATTAACAAAATCCATTTCTTCTACATCTGTTTTAAAGCCACTTTCTTCAATTTTTTTAACAGTATCTCTTATCATATTTATAGATTCATTTAAACTGTACTTTGGTTTTTGCTCTGTTGGTTGATTTATACTTGAAATATTATCTTGAAATATTGGATTTTTAGCAAAGGGATTATTAAACGTATCAACTGGGGGAATTTTTGATTCTTCATTTTTTTCTACTCCAGCTAAAAGATTGTCCATAGATGTACTTGTTGTATCTTTCAAATCTTTTGTCTTTTCTTCTCCTAAACTAAATGGGTCAGTTGTAAAAGGTGCATTGCTTGGGGTTGGAGTGTTAAATATTTGATTTGTTGAATCTTCTTTTTTAGGTTCTGTTTCTTTTTTAGTGTCTTCATCAAGTGGAGAAAAGAACTTAAAACCTGATGTTTCTGTTTGTGGTTGATTATTAGTAGGAGCTGCTTTTAGAAATTCATTAATATCTTTTTTAGGTTCTTCTATAGGTGCATTAATATCTCTAGCATTATCCTTTATTTGGTTGATATCAATTGTTTTACCAGCAGTGCTTTCTAAGTTGTCATTAATATTTGGTATATCGTAGTCAATAAATTTAGGCGGAGTTGAATAATCTATTCCTATACTATTATTAAAGTTATTATTAGGTGTTGTATTTATATTGCTTGGTTGTTGTTCTGTATTAAAAATAGGTCTCACATCCTCTTTAGTTATCTCTTCTTTTGGCTTTAATTTTTCCTCTAATTCTCTGACAGTCATTTTATTATCTATTACTTCTTTTAGTAATTTCTTTTGTGTTTCACTATCAGGAGCATTTAGAAGAGTTCTTGCATGACGTTCTGATATTTCATCTTTTAATAGAGCATCTTGCACTTCGTCAGTTAAAGAAAGAAGTCTTAATTTATTGGCAACTGCACTTTGACTTTTTCCCATTGTCTTTGCTAGTTCTTCTTGAGTCATTTGATCTAATTCAAGTATCTTTTGATATGTTTTAGCTTCTTCTATAGGATTTAAATTTTTTCTTTGTAAATTTTCTAGAAGCGCTACTTTACTACTTTCTTTATCATCCAAATTACGTACAATAGCGGGTATAGTAGTAAGTCCGGCCATAGCTGAAGCTTTATAACGACGTTCTCCTGCTATTATTTCGTATTTGTTTCCAATATTACGTACTATAATTGGTTGAATTACACCATGTTCTTTAATAGATACGGCTAATTCTTTTAATGCCTTTTCATCAAATACTTGACGTGGTTGAAATCTATTTGGAATTATATCATCTAAATGTAGGTAAACAACTTCATTTTCTTTTGTATCCATTCTTCATCCCTCTTTTACTCTTTAATATTCTACTAATAACAGTATAACATGTTTTTTTATATAGTGCTACATTATTTTATTTAATGTTAATTAAAATATTGATAACTAAATTGAAAAAGTAAATGCAACCTAAAAAATATTAATAGTTGCAGTTAAACGTTCAAATAAAAAGTGTTGCA
>CALWAJ010000056.1 GCA_944373065.1 uncultured Bacilli bacterium | reverse complement strand
TCAATTGTTTTTCAAAGAATAAAACCTTCTTCAGATATTATGCAGGAAAAACCAAGAAATATAAACGAAGCAATTTTGAATGTAAAAAATGCTATTAGTAGTATTTCTCAAGGACTATTAATCTTTCTAGTAGTATTTATAACTTATTTTCTTTTAATTCATAATAATATTGATACTAATTTATCAATAACAGTTGCATATGCAATTTTAGTATTATCTATTATGCTTATTACATATCAGTTAAGAGGTAATGACTTTACTTTAAAAGCATTTGTTAAGAGTTTTAAGGATAAAGTATCTTTAATTGTTAATCTGGATGTTATTATTGGTTTAACTATGTTTGTTTATGTTCCTTTCTTTAATACTGTTGCCAATACAATGCCATTAGAACTAAAATGGTGGCTTCTTATAATTGGTTTAGTGTTACTAGCAATATTACCTTTTGATATATTTAAAGTTGTAAATAAAAGAAAGAAGTAATTAAATAGTTTTATTAAGAGAGCTTAGGCTCTTTTTGTTTGTTAAAATAACTACTATAGCTTTTAAATACAGTTAATCAATGATATAATTAAAATGGTATTTGTACTATAAGTTATGACATCTTGGAGGTGGTAGAAATGTTAAAAGGAAAACCATTTGTTAAATGGGCAGGAGGAAAAAGATCAGTTGTTGATAAGTTAATTAAATTAGCACCTTTACACTTTGATACATATTATGAACCATTTGTTGGAGGAGGTGCTTTATTATTTGAACTTGCTCCTAAAAAAGCAGTCATAAATGATTATAATAAAGAATTAATGAATGTATATGAATGTATTAAAGATGATAAAAAATTTACTTCTATGTGTAATGAGTTAAATAAGCATGAACTAAATCATTCTGAAGAATATTATTATGAAATAAGAAATTTAGATAGAGATAAGAAAAAGTTTAGCCATCTTGCTGATTATAAGAGAGCTGCTAGAACTATTTATTTAAATAAAGCTTGTTTTAATGGCTTATATAGAGTTAACAGTAAAAATGAGTTTAATGTACCATTTGGTAAAAAAAATAAAGTTAATACTTATGATGGAAGTAATTTAACACTTGTATATGTTTATCTTAATACTAATGATGTTAAAATATTAAGTACTGATTTTGATGAAGCAGTTAAAGATGCTAAAAAAGGGGACTTTATATACTTTGATCCTCCATATGACTCTGATACTTCTACTTTTAATAGCTATACGGAAAATGGCTTTGGTAAAGAAGAACATAAAAGATTAGCAGAAGTATTTAAGGACTTAGATAAAAGAGGATGTTATGTAATGTTATCTAATTATAATACTTCACTAGTAAAGGAGCTTTATAAAGACTATAACTTTCACTATATTGAAGCGAAAAGAAATATAGGAGCAAAAGCTAAAGATAGGGGAACTGTAGAAGAAGTTATTATCACAAATTATGATAATGTTGAAAATGATAATTAATATAGGGGAGGTAAAGCTTGAAGAGTAAATACTACTATGACAAAGAAAATTTTAAATTGATTTTAGGTGATTCTTTGAAAGAATTAAAGAAAATAGAACCTAAAAGTATTGATATGATTTTTGCAGATCCTCCTTATTTTTTATCAGGTGATGGTATTACTTGTAGTGGAGGAAAAATGAAGTCTGTCAATAAAGGAGATTGGGATAAGAAAATTAGTATAGAAGAAAAACATAAGTTTAATAGAAAATGGATTAAATTATGTTATCAAGTATTAAAAGATAATGGGACTATTTGGATAAGTGGAACTATGCATAACATTTATTCTATAGGTATGGCTTTAGAACAAGAAGGCTTTAAAATAATAAATAATATTACTTGGAAAAAATTAAATCCTCCTCCTAATATAAGTTGTAAATGTTTTGTACATTCAACAGAAACTATTCTTTGGGCAAAAAAGGATTTAAAGAATGTTAAATATAAATTTAATTATGACTTAATGAAAGAGTTAAACGGTGGTAAGCAAGCTAAAGATGTATGGGAGTCATCATTAACTAAACCTAGTGAGAAAAAGTTTGGGAAACACCCTACACAAAAGCCAGAAGTTATACTTGAAAAAATAATACTCTCTTCAACTGATGAAGGAGATTTAATACTAGATCCTTTTAATGGAAGTGGTACTACTGGAATAGTAGCAAATAGATTAAATAGAAATTATATTGGAATAGATAAAGAGAAAGAATATTTGGAACTTACAATAAGGAGATTTAAAAATGGGATTAATTAATTTAGACAATGGAAATATTTTATATTTTGATGAAGGAAGATTTGATAAATGGTGTGTATATGAAAAAAATAGTTATGGAAAAAGAATAATTCCAAGAGATGTAGAATATTTTACGGAACTACTAAAACTTACTAATTATTTTAAACGAGATGATATTTATAATGATTATATTAGTATTTATGATTTAACTACTAAAAATTTTGATAATAATGTAGTTGATGTTATTAAAAAAATATCTCTTAAATATGGTGAGTTTAAAAGTGAAGTCTTTAGAACTTTTTCTATACTTTATATGGCAATGATTGCCGAAGAAAATAAAGCAAATACAAAAGTAGGTAGAAGAATAAAGAGACTAGGAGTGTATTATTTGTTATTTAAAGATAAATCACCAGAGTTTTGTGCTAATTTTATGAGGAAAATGCCATGGCAAGAAATAGATAAATTATGTAAGGAAGGTGGGTTTTAATGAAAAGAGATTTTAATAAGTGGCTAGATAAGTTTAAAATAAGCATTGCCAATTATAATTATTATGTAGATTTTGATAAAGTCTATGAATCTGCTCATAAATATAAAGTTGAATTAAATATTTTAAATTCTTTAATAGGTAGTAAAAACATTGAAGAAGACTTTAAAAATATTATAAAAGAATATCCTAAAACGTTAAAGGTAATACCTTTGTTAATCGCTGTTAGAACTAGTAAAATATATATAAAAGATACAGATGATGAATATATATTTAACTTTAATAAAATGGTTTATTCTATTGATGATTATGTAAAATTTATGAGAAAAATAGGTTTATTTGATTTGTTGCAAAATCATCTTATTCACAATATATATGATTATGTTTTAGGTGTTGAAGTAGGGTTGGATTCTAATGGTAGAAAAAATCGTGGTGGACATTTAATGGAGGATTTAGTGGAGTCTTATATAATTAAGGCCGGTTATAAGAAAGATGTTAATTATTTTAAAGAAATATATTTATCTGAGGTTGAACAGAAATGGGATTTAGATCTATCAGCATTATCAGGTAATAATACTTCTACTAAAAGATTTGATTTTGTTATTAAAACAGATAAACAAGTTTATATTATTGAATCTAATTTTTATGCATCAAATGGTTCTAAATTAAATGAGACAGCCAGAAGTTATAAAATGTTGGCAGAAGAATCTAAATTAGTTGATGGAGTAACTTTTATTTGGATTACTGATGGTCAAGGTTGGAATAAAGCGAAAAGAAATTTAGAGGAAACATTTAATGTGCTTGATACTTTATATAATATTGATGATTTAGATAATGGAGTTTTAGAAAGGTTAAATTAAGGTGAATTTAATGAATAATCAAACATTTAAACCAGAAAATCAAACTATATGTGACTTGTTTTTGTGCAATGCTATATATACAATACCAAATTATCAAAGGCAGTATAGTTGGGATACTGAAAAACTTGATGATTTATGGAATGATTTATATGATTCTTTTATAAATAGCCCTTCTGATAATTATTTTTTAGGTTCTATTGTTGTTATTGATGATGGTAAAGGCAAGCATGAATTAGTTGATGGTCAGCAAAGAATTACAACACTTATGATAATGTTTAATGTCCTTGCTCATACTTTCCCTGATATTAATAAGAATTGTCATGAGATTTTAAAAGGTGATTTAGAAAAAATTAACAAGTTAATATATTTTGATTCATCAAATAATAGGTTGTTATTACAAGTTGATCCGAATTATAATACTGAATTTAATAATATAATTATAAAAGAAAATGACTATTCTAAATTTGATTATCCTAGTCAAGCAAATATGAAGAAAGATGAACCTAAATATAAATTTATTAATACAGCTAAATATTTTTATGATAAATTTACTAGTTTACTTCAAGAAGAAGGACAGGATAAGTTAGATTCATTTGTAAATTATATTTTATTTAAAACAAATATTATTAAAATAATTTGTACTAATCAGTCATTCGCTATAAAATTATTTTTAGTTTTAAATGATAGGGGAATGGAGTTATCTGTATCTGATATTATAAAATCATATATTTTAGATAAATATAGTGCAAGTGATCCTGATTATGAAAATAAAAGAGCAATTTTTAATGCTAATTGGAAAGATATAGAGAATACTTGCAATAATTGTGATATAAAGATAGATGAATTTTTAGTCTATTATGAATATTATAAATTAAAAAGTAATCCTAAAAAACAAGTAACAGATGAACTTAGAAAAATTATTCAGTTTAGTGATGTTACAGATTTGGTTAATGAGCTTAAAGAATTTTCTGATAATATGAAGAAAATTTACGATTCAACTTTACCAGTTATATACAGTTTAAGATATATACCTTGGAAAGCATATACAATGACCGCTATGATAAGTGCATATCAAGTTAATTATCAAGATAAGGAAAAACTATTTGAAGTGATGAGAAGATTTTTCTATATATCGTGGATATCTGGTAAAACTTTGAATGGAATTAAACAAACATCTTTTAACTTAATAAGTTATATAGTGGATTTAAAGCCTATAGATGAAATAGAGAAGTTGTTAAATAAATTTATTATTGAAAAACATTTAATTAGAGATGTATATCAGACTTTAGATGATGATAATGTTTATAATTATAATTTTTTAAAGGCTTTGATGTTATCTGTAGAATACAATATTAGAGAAAAGACAAATACAACTTTCTATGAGATAAATAATAATATTCATTTGGATCATATATTACCTCAGAAGTTTTTTAATAAAATGGATGAGTGGCAAAATATTACTGATGTTGAAACTGCAAAATTATATATAAATAAATTAGGAAATATGGCTTTGTTGTTAGGTAGAAAAAATGAGGAAGCTTTAAATTTTGGATTTTCTAAGAAAATAGAGATTTATTCAGGAAAAGATAAAGGAAAAACTGGTAAAAATTCTTTTGATACTACTCAGGAAATAATAGATAATTATAATCAAGGCGATTTAGAGTGGGATGTAAATCATATCAATGATAGACAGAAATATTTAATGGATGAAATAGAGCTTTTATTAAATATCACTAGAAATGATATTAATATTCAGATTGAAGAAACTCCTAAATTAAATCAGATACATAAATGGGTTTATAATAATAACTATTTTACTAATAAGGATTTGGTTTTAAAGTTAATTATCGATTATATAAAAAATAATAATATAACTACTTTTGAAGATATTCCTGAAGAAATAAGAAATTTTAAAATGTTTTCTCATGAACTTATTAGACAAAGCGATTTAGAGAATTATAATTATTACATTAATATTAAAATTAATGGTATGAGCTTATATATTATTACTATATGTATTTCTAGCGAAACAGAAGAATTTATTGAATTAATGAAAAAAATGTTTCCTTTTGAAATAAAGAAAATAAGTAGTAATTGATGTAGAAAGTATTATTTAGATGATATATATTAAACATTATAAATCACCAATTGGTAAAATTTTACTTGCTTCTAAAAACAATAAACTAATAGGTTTATGGCTAGAAGGACAGAAGTATTATCTTTCTAACATAAAAGAAGAAATGATAGAAGAAGATACAGAAATATTAGTTAAGACTAAAGAGTGGTTAGATAGATATTTTAAGGGAGAAAAGCCTAGTATAAATGAACTTGATTTAAGTCCTTTAGGAAGTGATTTTAGAAAAAGGATATGGAAAATACTTTGTAGAATACCTTATGGAGAAGTTATTACTTATAAAGATATTGCCAATATGGTTACTAAGGGAAAAATGTCTTGTCAAGCGATAGGTAATGCAGTTAGTCATAATCCTATTTCGATAATTATACCGTGCCATAGAGTAGTGGGATCAAATGGTAGTTTAACAGGTTATGCTGGTGGTATTGATAAGAAAGTTTATTTATTAAAGCATGAAAATGTTAATATGGAAAAATTATTTATTCCAAAGAAAGGTAAATAATATGATTAAAAGATGTAAATGGTGTAATTTAGATAATCCAATATACATTAAATATCATGATGAAGAGTGGGGTGTTCCGAATTTTGATGATAAGTATTTGTTTGAAATGTTAATATTAGAATCATTTCAAGCTGGATTATCTTGGGAATGTGTTTTAAATAAAAGAGAGAGTTTTAGGAAAGCTTATGATAATTTTGATTTAGATAAAGTTTGTAATTATGATGATGAAAAGATTAATGAGTTGTTAAATAATAAAGATATTATTAGAAATAGATTAAAGATAAAAGCCAGTATAAGTAATGCTAATATTTTTAGAAATATAAAGAATGAATATGGAAGCTTTTATAATTATTTAAAATTATTTACTAAAGGAAAAACTATCTATGAATCAGATAAGGCTACTAATGATTTATCAGATGCTATATCAAGTGATTTAAAGAGAAGAGGTATGAAGTTTGTAGGAAGTACCATTATTTATTCTTATTTACAGGCGATAGGTATTATTAATTCACACGAAAAAGAATGCTCTTTTTCAAAAAGTATAAATTATTTAGAGGAGGATTAAGTTATATGGGAATAAAGAGAGTAAAATTAAATTATAAGCCAGTAGCTACTAGAAAAACTAATGAAATCGCTTATGTAGCTGATCTTAGTGAAAGATTATATGCTATTAATAAGAGTTTAGATAGAAAAGCTGCAAGAAATAGAATGGAAACACAAAATGTAGGAGAAGATGCAAAAGATTATATCGTAAAAAACAGTGGACATACAAAGAAATTAACAAGATAAAATAAATAATATTAAAACTATAAAATACATATAATAATATTTTGCATATACTATAAAGATTAATATTTTTAATAGGTAGGGATACTTATGGAAAGAATAGTTTTTAATGTTGGTCCTTATAGTTTTACAACTTCTGCCTTTTTAATAGGTCTTTTATTAGTTCAAGAATTATCTATAGAAGAGCAGGATAGTATTGGTAACTGGTTACAATTAGTTGGTCTTACTATGCAAACCTATGCTTCGCAAAAGGTAACACTTGATGTTAATAATGATACTACTAAAGAAGATAATACAAATATAGATGCTTTAAAAAAGACAATAAAAAATATTGAAGAAAAGTTAGACGAACTTTATAGTAAAAAATAA
This sequence comes from uncultured Bacilli bacterium, assembly GCA_944373065.1. Taxonomy (GTDB): domain Bacteria; phylum Bacillota_I; class Bacilli_A; order RF39; family UBA660; genus Onthousia. The sequence goes on along the minus strand of CALWAJ010000056.1, from coordinate 815 downwards.
GAATATCATTAATGAGTATTCTTATTTTTATATTCATCTCTTAATATTTTATCAATCTCTTCAGGACTTTCCTTGCATCCATTATTTAACCATTTCTTAACAATAGCATTAAGTCCTGCCATAAAGAATTCTATATGATAATCTATATATTTATCATAATAGAATTTTTTAGCAAGATTAGTATCATATTCTGTGATAATAAAATGCTTATCTCTATCTAATTTAAAATAAGTTTTATAAAATATTTGATTATCTTTTATATGTCTAAAGAGTTTTAAATAATCATTAGTATTATTTTTAGTTTCTCTTTCTTCTTCATATAAGTTATAAACATTATTTATAAATTTTTCTACTATTTTATCTGCTAAATCATAGACATCTAAATAATTAGCATAAAAAGTAGATCTATTAATTTTTGCTTCCTTACATATTTCTGTTACAGTTATTTCATTAATCTCTTTAGTTTGAATAAGATTTAAAAATACTTTTTCTATTCTTTCGATTGATTCTTTTTTTCTTTTATTATTTGGTTTATTCATAAAAACTCCTTTATTCCAACAAATGTCCATTAATTGATGATTGTTTTCAATATTTATAAATATTATACTTAAATTGTAAAAAAACAACAAGTGTTGTTTAAAAGAAAGGAGAATTGTTATGGCTAAGTCAAAATTAGTTAAAGTTAATGAAAAAATTGCCGAAGGAGTTACAACTGGTTTTAAAAAAATGAGCGATGGCGTTACAACTGGATTCAAAAAGATGAGTGATGGTGTTGTTGAAGGCTACACTAAAATAGAAGATAAATTCGTTGAAGA
>CALWAJ010000055.1 GCA_944373065.1 uncultured Bacilli bacterium | reverse complement strand
CTATATGAAGAAGTAAGTTATATGAATAAGCCTTTTTATTTAGTTGATACGGGAGGAATTGACCTTGCTAATGAAAAATTTAATGATGAGATAAAGATGCAAGCAGAGATTGCAATTAATGAAGCAGATGTTGTTATTTTTGTTGTGGATGCAAAAGAAGGTATTACTAGCAATGATTTAGTTGTTAGAGATATTTTAAGGAAAAGTAATAAAAAAATAGTAGTAGCGATTAATAAAATGGATAATAAGGATAGTTATAATAATATATATGACTTTTATGAACTGGGTTTTGATAATTATATTCCAATCAGTGCTATTCATAATACGGGTTATATTGAACTTATGGATGAAGTAACCATAGATTTTAAAACTAAAGAAGAAACTGATGAAGATACACGTTTAAAAATTGCTATCATCGGAAGACCTAATGTGGGTAAGAGTTCTTTAACTAATGCTATTTTAAATGAAGAAAGAGTCGTTGTTAGTGATGTGGCGGGAACAACAAGAGACTCTATTAATACGGTTTTTAAATATCATGATGAAGAGTTTGTTTTAATTGATACAGCAGGAATGAGAAAAAAAGGTAAAGTTTATGAAAGCGTTGAGAAGTATAGTTTATTTAGGTCAATGAATTCTATTGATAAAAGCGATATATGTCTTTTAGTAATTGATGCAGAAGATGGTATTAAAGAACATGACAAACATATTGCAGGTTATGCAATAGAACGTGGTAAAGGTTTAATTATCGTTGTTAATAAATGGGATGCAGTTAATGATGCTAACATATCTGAGTTTAAAAAACTTGTTAGAAGTGAATTTCAATTTGCTACTTATGCTCCTGTTGTGTTCTTATCAGCTTTGACTAAAAAGAGAATTCACACTTTAATGCCTGAAGTATTAAAGGTAAAAGAAAATATTAAGCGAGAGATTAAGACTAGTGTTTTAAATGAAGTTATTGAAGATGCTTATAGTTTAAACCCTGCTCCTAGTTATAAAGGTAAAAGACTTAAGATTTATTTTGTTAGCCAGACAGGAATTAAGCCTCCTAAGTTTACTTTTAGAGTTAATAGTAAAGGTTTAGTACATTTTTCATATGAAAGATATTTAGAAAATAAATTAAGAGAGAATTTTGAACTAGAAGGTACTCCTATTGTCCTTCAGTTTAAAAATAGAAATGGAGAGTAATTATGTTATTTAAAAGAGTTGACCCTAAGACTGAGTTAGAAGGAATTGATAGAGCGGTAGAGATTTTAAACGATAGATTTCAAAAGAAACTAATTAGTCTAGAAGAATTTAATAAGAAGTCTCTTGAGTTTGGGAAAAGAAAAGCTAAGTGTCTTAAAAAGTTAGAAAAAGGTAACAAAAAATATTAAACCTCATACTATAGAAGTAGGAGGTTTTCTATGTTTGGAGATAGTTTTTTTAAGAAAGTTGAACAAAAGACTAATGTTAATAAAGATACCATTTTATCTTTAGCAGACAAATTACAGAAAGGTAATATGAAAGATGAGAAAGTACTTTCAGAAGTAGTTGATGAGATTGCTAATATGACTGGTAAAAGTGTAAGTAGTGAGAAGAAAGATAAGATAATTAAAACTATTATGAAAGATGAAGTTCCTGATAATGTTGATAAAATGTTTTAAACTTTTAAAAAAAATATGAATTTTGTAAATTGACCCTATTTTTGGGGGTCAATTTTTAATTTTCTCTAGGCGAATTTACTAAATTGAAGATACTTTTTTTCTCAATTTTCAAAATTGCCTTTTTGCATAAAAAATTACATTGTGCTAAGTTAAATTTACTTTTCGAAAAGTGTGTAATTAATTTATGAGGAGGAAATTATAATAAATGAAAAAAGTAACAATTAATATTAATAAGTTTGTATGCCCTGAAGATGGGAATACTATAATTAAGAGATATAACAAAGAAGTTATCAATGACAAAGGAGAATTAGAAGATATCTTAGTTTGTGATGTCTTTCTAGGACGTTTAAAGGGAATTCGCTATGATGGTACTAACAGAGATAATGCTATGTTGGCGTTATTAGGTGCTGATAGTTTAGAAGAAATGAGAGAAATTGCTAATGGTGATAAAGCTATGATGGAAGTAGTTCATACTATTGAAGAGTTGCTTAATGATGAAAGTTTTATTGACAAGTATAAAGAAGAAGTTAAAGAAAATGCTTATAAAGCAGGATATGACGATGGCTATGATGATGGTAGTAATGATGAAAAAATTTTAGTTAGTAAAAGACTACTGGATAAAGATTTTGCACCGGAATTTATAGCAGAAATCACTAACTTACCCCTTAATAAAATAAAAATTATTGAGCGTGATTTTATATGAGAGGGATATTTAATAAAAAATTAAAAGAAGAAAAAGGAATAAATATTGAGGAAATTGAAGCGACTAGTTATGATAATGGATATGATGATGGAAAGAGTGATGGAAAGTATGAGATGCAAATAGAAATTGCTAAACGGCTTAAGAAAGCTAATCTGAAAGATGAGGATATAGCAGAAATTACGGATATTAATCCTTCAGAATTAAAAGATGTAAATTAGTAAGGCAACTTTTTATTAAAGCTTTTATGGTCTTTAAGATATACTTTTTATTAACATCATCTAGTCTATAGATAGCGATTAAAATATTAGGAAGTTTAACTATAAAGTTTTTAGATATTTCATCTAGAGTTGTTAAGCCAGTAGATTTTAGTACTGTGAAAAGAGAGTCTATAAAGATTTCTCTTTCTTTTTTAGATAGATTACTAATAAAGTCATTTATAACTTTATTAGTATAAGCTGTTCCATCTGATAAATCCTTTAAGATTATGAAGTTGTTATCTTCAACTAACCATGAGAAAGAGTCATGTTCTAAGATACCTCTTGCACTACTTTTAATTATTTTGTACTTTTCATTAGTATATAAAAGCATACCAACAATAGATGAAGAGGGAACTACTTTTTCTATTTTATCTTTGATGTTTTGATAATTGGAAGTTGTTAAAAACTCTTTAATAAAGCCTGGTCCATCATGGGAATATATTTTTATTATTCTAGTAGATAAACTATTAGATAGATTACATCCAGCATAGACAGCAAGGTTACCTCCTTTAGAGTGGCCTCCTATATAGAATTTTCTTGGTATTAGTTTAGTTACCTTCTCTACATAGTTTAAAGCTTCTTTTTGAGCAGGTACTGGTAACATGAAAGCCATATTAAAGTCTTCTTTCCATCCTGTAAGGGTAGAGTCTGTTCCTCTAAAAGAGATATACATAGTATTATTTGGAAGTAAGAAAGTAACAGCAGAGAACTGTTTTTCTATTAAGTCATTAGTATCTTCTACATAAAAGCATAGTTCTATATCTTTATATCTATTACTTGTTACTACTCTTTTAATAAATTCTTTATTTTTCTTTACTTTGGTAGTTTTAGAAATATCTAAGCCTTTTAACTTAGTTGGAATATTAGGAAAATGCAAATAAGAAAGATATGCTAATACAAGACTATCTACGATATTAAAAGAAGATTCTTTAAAAGAATTATTATTATCTTGTAAATAGTTTAAAAAGTTTTTCAAAATTACTCCTTTCTTTCATAAAAATATTTTTTATGAATAGTATTTAATAGAATAAAAGAAGAAAGAAGGCTGTGATGTTTATGGAAAAAACGGAAATTATTAAAAATATTGCTTTAAGAAGTGGTGGTGATATTTATTTAGGTGTTGTTGGAGCGGTTAGAACTGGAAAAAGTACTTTTATTAAGAGAATGGTAGAAACATTGGTAGTTCCTTATATTGAAGATGAATATGAAAAGAAAAGAACACTAGATGAGATTCCTCAAAGTGCTCAAGGTAAGACTATTATGACAACAGAGCCTAAGTTTATTCCTAATCAAGCTGCTAAAGTTAATATTGATGATTTTAGTTGTAATATTAGATTGGTTGATTGTGTAGGATATGTTATTCCTAATGCAAAAGGAGCCAGTGACGATGATGGACCTAGAATGGTTAAGACTCCTTGGTATGATGAAGAGATTCCTTTTGTAGAAGCTGCTGAAGTTGGCACTGAAAAAGTTATTAAAGATCACTCTACAATTGGTATTGTTGTTACTACTGATGGTTCTATTGGAGAATTTAATAGGAGTGATTATTTAGAAGCAGAAGAACGAGTTATTGATGAGTTAAAGGCAATTGGTAAACCTTTTATTGTTATACTTAATACAACGCACCCTACTCTACCTGAGACGGAAAGATTAGCAGAATCTCTTAAGGATAATTATGATGTTCCTGTTTTACCAATTAATGTTGAAGCGATGAATGAAAGAGAAATGACTGGTATTTTAAGAGAAGCTTTATATGAGTTTCCAGTACTAGAAGTTAGAGTTAACATGCCTGAGTGGATTGCAATTTTAAATTCAGATAATCCAATTAAACAGAAATATATAGAAGCAATTAGAGAATGCGTTATGGAAGTTGATAAATTAAGAGATATAGAAAAAATTACAGAACATTTTAGAAGTAATGATGTAATAGAAAAAGCTTATTTATCAGAAGTTAATCCGGCTACAGGTATTGTAACTATTAATTTAGAAGCACCTAGTTCTTTATATAATGAAGTTCTTAAAGATATAATTAAAATAGATGTTACTAGTAAAGCGGGATTATTATCATTATTCCAAGATTATGAAGAAGCAAGAAGAGAATATGACCAAATTAAATATGCTTTGAAAATGGTTAAACAAACAGGATATGGGGTAGCTACTCCAACGTTAGCTGATATGAAATTAGATACACCTGAAATTATTAAACAAGGGCCTAGATATGGGATTAAACTTAAAGCGGTCGCTCCATCTATTCATATGATTAGAGTTGATGTAAATTCTACTTTTGAACCTATTATTGGAAGTGAAGTACAAAGTAAAGAGTTAATTGATTATTTAATGAGAGATTATGAAAATAATCCTGGCGAAATATGGAAAAGTGAAATTTTTGGTAGAAGTTTGGATAATATAGTTCAAGAAGGAATTCAAGCTAAGATTAATTCTATGCCAGATAATATTAGATATAAATTACAACAAACTCTTACTAAAGTAGTCAATAAGGGCTCTAATAATATGATTGCTATAGTTCTCTAAGGAGAACTTTTTTCATTTATTAATATTTTAGAATGTTCTATTAGTTTTAAATATTCTTTATAAGTTATATTATCTATATCTATCTTCTTTTGATAGTTAGGAAAATCTAAATTATCTATTAGTTCTAAGTATATTTTGATTTTATCTTTTATTGTAATTCTTAAATCTATTTCTTCTGAAAAATCAAAAGTGTCTATTTTTTCTATTAAAAGAATTGTTCCTACAATTTTTTGACTATAGACTCTAACTTCATAAAATCCAGGTTCTAAAAGATTATATTTTTTATTGTAATTTAGAAATATGTTTTTTATTTTATTAATTGTTATATCTTTATTATTGTTTATTAAGTTAATAGGTATTATCAAGTAAATTAAATTATCATTTTTAACAATTAGTTTCACATAACCTCACCTATTATAGAGTATGTAAAAGGACTTAAATCGTGTCGATGATTAAGTCCTCTAATTTTTTTATTATTTCTTCTCTTCCCTCTTTAGTTATACTTGAAAATATTACCAAGTCATCACCTACTACTAAATCGAGAGTATCTGTTATTTGTTTTTTACATTTTTCTTTTTTACTAGCTCCTATTTTATCAGCTTTAGTAGCAACAATAGTTACAGGAAGATTATAGTATTTTAGAAAGTTATACATTAAAACGTCATCTTCAGTTGGTTTATGACGAAAGTCAATTATCATAAAAACTCTTTTTAACTCTTTTCTTGTTTCAAGATATTCTTCTATCATTTTTCCAAATTTTTCTCTTCGTTTTTTACTTGTCTCAGCATATCCATAACCTGGGACATCTATAAGATAGAAGTCACCATTTACAAGATAAAAATTTAATGTTTGTGTTTTACCAGGATGAGATGATGTTCTTGCTAAGTTTTTCCTTTCTAAAAGGATATTGATGAAACTACTTTTACCAACATTACTACGCCCTACTAAAAGAAATTCATTTTTTAAGTCTGTTGGATATTGACTACGCCTGGTAGCCATTATTTTTAACTCTGCACTAGTTATTTTCATTTTTCTTCATCTCTTTCTTTAAATAAATCTCTGTAGCATAATCTATATCATTTATTAATTCTTTTGCCTCTTCAATTGTAGAAAGTCTTGCTCCACTTGCAAGAGCATGGCCACCACCATTATATTTTTCAGCTATTTTATTAATTTGAGGACCACGGCTTCTAATATTTACTCTAATATTATTATTTTTATAGTCTTCTGTTACAATTATCCAAACTAATACTTCATCGATAAAATTAAAGTTATTAATCATGTTCCCTGCTGAAGCACTATCAGCTTTAAATTTACTAATGATATCATTTGTTAAGATGATATAGGCAACACCATTATCAGTTACTTTCATATTTAAGGAAATGTAGCCTTCTAATCTTACTTCTTTTAATGGTCTTAAGTAAAGGTTAGTATAAATATCTGATAACTTAAGAGGATATTTTGATAAGTAAGTACTTACAAGACTAAAGGTTTTAGAAGTTGAACTATCAAAGAGAAACCGATTAGAATCAGATACTAGTCCATAGTATAGAAGCTTTGCTATTTCACTATTACATTTTAATTTAGTATTAAGTAGTAGTTCCATTAGTATTTCGCAAGTACTACTAGCTTTATCATCAATATATTCAAGATTATCAAATTTTTCTATGAAGGGATGATGGTCTATTTTAATAATTTTAGAAGCTTTATCATAATCTTTATAGTCAATTCTTTTTTTATCTGGAGTATCTAAAACTATTAAGAGAAAGTTTTCAAAGTCTTCTAATTTATCAAGCCGTCCCATATAAGAGAATTTTGATGAGCCATTACCTACAGCATAGACTTTTTTATTAGGAAATGTTAACTTTATTGACTCTTTTAGAGCTAGTTGACTAGCTAGAGCATCAGGATCTACCCCTATATGTCTTGCAATTACAATTGTATTATATTTCTTTATTTCTTTATATATTTTTTTAAACATAATTACTTCCTATCTAAATTAGGCTTAAAGTTTCTTTAGCAATCATTAACTCTTCATTAGTTGGAATAGCAAAAACACGTACTTTAGAGTCTTTAGAAGTTAATTCTATTTCTTCTCCTATTGTTTTATTTTTTTCTTCATCGATAGATATACCTAAAACTTTTAGTTTAGATATTATATCATGACGAGCAGGAGAACTATTTTCACCAAGACCTGCTGTAAAGACTAAAGCATCTATTCCTTCTAATTCTACATAATAGTTAGCAATATATTTTACTACAGTATTAACAAATATTTTATTAGCTAATATTGCTTGTTCATCGCCTTCATCTATAGCGTTTCTAATATCACGATAATCACTATATTTCATACTAACACCAAGTAAGCCTGATTTTTTATTAAGCATATCTACTACTTCTTTGGCATTAAGTCCTTCTTTTTCCATTATATATGGGATGATTGAAGGATCTATATCTCCACTACGTGTACCCATCATAACTCCTGCTAAAGGGGTGAAGCCCATTGATGTATCAACACAAATTCCATCTTTAACAGCACTAAGAGAACAACCACTACCTAAATGGCAAATAATTGCTTTATAGTTTTTAGTATTTAAGATTTCACTTAATCTACCTGCTATATATTTATGACTAGTACCATGAGCACCATATTTACGAACACCATAATCTGTGTACCAATTATATGGAACAGGGTAAATATAGTTTTCTTTTGGCATTGTTTGATGATAAGCTGTATCAAATACTGCTACCATAGGTACATTAGGTAAGGCTTTTTTACAAGCTTCAATACCTAAAATGTGGGCAGGATTATGCAAAGGAGCAAAATCAGCATATGATTTTATATCTTCAATAACTTTGTCAGTAATAATAACAGAATGATCATAAGTATAGCCATGTACTATTCTATGTCCTATTCCATCTATTTCTTCTAAGTCTTTAATAATTCCTAAAGTTATCAATCTATCTAACATAACTTCTACTGCTACTGTATGATTAGGTAGTTCTACTTCTTCTTTTATTTTTTCTCCATTGTATTTAATTGTATAGAAACTTCCTTCTAAACCTACTCGTTCAAAATAACCACTAGCAATACATAAAGTTTTATCCATATCAAAAAGACTAAATTTTAATGAACTGCTACCAGCATTAACAGACATTATTTTCATATATATTCCTTCTTTCTTTAAATCTATTAGTATTATACTATAGATTAGGATTTTTTCAAAGTATTAGGTAAGATTCAGCAAAAAAGAGTAAATTTCTTCGCAAAGAAAATCTGATATAATTATTACTACAGAATAAGAAAGGATGTAGTAA
>CALWAJ010000054.1 GCA_944373065.1 uncultured Bacilli bacterium | reverse complement strand
CGGCCTTACGTTGCAAGCAACGGGGAATTAAACCCTAGACTAATGACCATGCACCGTATGGTCATTAGTTATTAAAGAAAACATCTGAAATATTATTTTTTATTTTATAGCATCCTACACTTGTTTTTTCAAATACATCATGTTTCTTAAAAAAATAAGTAAAAAAATTCATCGAATATAGTTTATCATCACCTTTAAACTTATAATATGTATTACTTTTTCGTAATTTATCTATTAATTCTTTAATTTTTTTCATATTCCAAAACCTCCTTATTTATAATAGAATAAATTTCTTCATTAATATCATCTACACTACGTAATTTTCCATTCTTACTACACTCTATTACTTTAAAGCTATATTTACTAGCAACATAAAGACTATTATCATATACTTTATCTAGAAAGTTTAAATCTTTTTCATTAACATCCATACTTTCATTATCCCTATTTTCTCTCAAAGTCTTAACATCATCTTTATCAAGTTTTAAAAATATTACTAAATCAGGTCTTTTTAAACCTAGTTTATTATACTCAAAGTCACTAATATAATCTAAAAATTCATCCTTTTTTTCTCGTTCAAACAAAGCTCCTTGATATATTAAATTAGAAGTAGTATATCTATCCAACAAAACTATTTTATTATTATTTAACTCTTTTTCAAGTTTATTTTTATATATACAAAATCTATCCATTGCAAAAAAAGTACTGACAGCATAAGGATTAATGTTCTCTCTATTCCCAAGCTTACCATTTAAATACATCTCTACTAAACAAGCTCCACTTTCTCCATAACTTGGAAAGTGATGATATATAACTTCTCTTCCGTCTCGTTCTAATTTTTTATATAACTTCTTAACTTGTGTACTTTTACCAATGCAATCACTTACTCCTTCCATTACAATTAACATTAAACACTACCTCCTTAAAACAATTATACAAGTAAAGAAAAAGAAAAAAAAGAAAAAAGTATGAATTTTGTAAATTCAAAAAAATTTACCCTTCAAAATTCAAAATTCCTCTAGGGAAAATTAAAAATTGAAGTAAAAAAACTCTTGAATTTTAAAAATTGCCAGTTTGCATAAAAAATAAAGCCATGCTAGAGTAAAGGCCGTTAAGAAAAGGAGGAAGAAAATGAAAAAATTATTATTATTCTTAACATTAAGTTTTATTTATTTACTAGGTACTGTTCCAGTTAACGCTAGTACTAATTCTTTTTATGAAGCAGAGTATATAGATAATATTTATATGGTGAGATATGATAGAACTACTAAAACTAAATATTATCAAAAAGCAAGAATGTATAGAAGATCAAGTGATGGAAAAATTGCCTATTGTCTTCAACCATTTACTAAATTTAATCCAAGTAATAACACTTATGAGACAGTTACATCTTTACCCAATATAAGTCAAGAAACACTAACAAGAATAAATGATATTATAGGCTTTGGCTATGGCTTCGCTAGTCATACCGACGATTTGAAATGGTATGCCATAACACAATTAATGATTTGGCAGACAGTAGATCCTAATAATGATTTTTATTTTACTGACACATTAGATGGAAATAGAATAAACACTTATGATAAAGAAATAAATAGTATCAACGCTCTAATAGAACAAAGTTATAAAATGCCTAGTTTTAATAATCAAATATTTCTAGGTATTGTTGGAAAACCTTTAACCATAACAGATAGTAATAAAATATTTGATTTCTTTACCAATCCAAATAGTAATATAATTCAAAATGGTAATAGTCTAACAATAACTTCTAACCAAAGTGGCTGTTATGATTATAGTTTCTATAGATTATATAACTCTAATAATGACCCAGTATTATTCTACTATAATCCAAGCAGTCAACATCTAGCCACTATGGGAAAACCTAATAATAGAGAAGCAAAGGTTAAGTTTTGTTTCAATGAACTTAATTTAAAAATTAAAAAAATAGATAAAGACACAGGTACTTCTACAAGTAAAGGAGAAGGTTCACTAAAAGATGCTATTTTTACTCTTTATAATGATAAAATGGAAAAAATAACTGATTTATCATTAGATGAAAATATGGAAGCAGCTATATCTAGTAATGACTATGACATAACTTATGGAACATATTATTTAAAGGAAACTAAACAAGGTACAGGTTATTTACCTAATGAAGAAGTTTATGAAATCAATTTTACAGACAAAAATCCTAATATAGAATTAACTATTGAAAACAAAATCTTAGAAAAAGAAATAATAATAAAAAAATTGTATGGTGATGGTAAAATAATGGCAGCAGAACCTAATATTACTTTTGAAATATATGATAAAGATAATAAGCTTGTAAAAAGTATTATTACCGATGAAAATGGTATTGCCAAAATAACTCTACCCTATGGCCATTACAAAGTAGTACAAGCAAATACTACTAATGGATATACTAAAATTAAACCATTTACTATTTTTATAAATAATATTAATAAAGATTATCACTATACTATTAATGATTATAAAATAAAAGAAGAGATACCAAACGAAACTATCTCCATAGAAGTACCAAATACAAGTACTGATTATAATGACAACTACAACATATTAAGTTTAATATTACCTACATATTTCCTTGTTAAGAAAAAGTTTAGTTAGTATTTTATTACTAACAGTATATTTAGGTAGTTGTCTATTAATATACAATAGTGAAAATAACACTAATAAAACAAGTATTAGTACTGAGAATATTGAAAAAAATGAAAACACTGCTAATGCTAATGGTAATGCTAATATTAAAAACATAAATAAAGTAGAAAATAAGGAAGATATAATAGGTACATTAACTATAAAAAAATTAAATCTATCGAATAATATCTACAATATAAATAATCCCCACAACAATGTTGATGAAAATGTTACTATCTTAAACGATGATATTAACTTAATTGTATTAGCAGCCCATTCTGGTCCTGGATATATAGCATTTTTTGATGATTTAGACAAATTAAAAATAGATGATACTATTAATCTTAAATATAAAAATAAAGAATATATTTATAAGATAATAAATATCGAAGAACAAGCGAAAGATGGAACAATAGAAATAAATAAAACTGACAATCAAAGATTAATACTAACTACTTGTAGTAAAAAAGATAAAAAAAAGCAGTTAGTAATTACATCAATATTAGAAAAAGATGACTTTGAATAATCAAAATCATCTTTATTTATCATTAACAAGTCGTAATTCATTATCTATAACATCAAAAGTAACAGTCTCTCCATATTTAATAGTACCTTTAACAAGTTCATGAGCAAGTAAGCTTTCTATAGTTTTACTAACTTCACGTTTTAAAGGTCTAGCCCCATAATTAACATCATAACCTGCATCTACTAAATAATCCTTAGCTTTATCAGTTAATTTAATATGAATATCATTCATAGATAAACGTTTCTCTATATCAGATATAATCTTATCAAGTATTTGATATATTACATCTTTAGTAAGCGGTTTAAAGACTATAATTTCATCTACACGATTTATAAATTCAGGTCTAAAGTGACTTCTTACTTCATCCATTACTTTACTAGTATCACCATCTAATATGTATTCACTACCAAGGTTAGATGTCATAATGATAATTGTATTTTTAAAGTCAACTGTTCTACCATTAGAGTCAGTAATTCTACCATCATCAAGTATTTGAAGTAAAAGGTTTAATACTTCAGGATGAGCTTTCTCAATCTCATCAAATAGTACTATACTATATGGATTACGTCTAACTGCCTCAGTAAGTTGTCCACCTTCTTCATAGCCAACATAACCTGGAGGAGAACCGATTAAACGACTAACACTAAATTTCTCCATATATTCACTCATATCAATACGAACCATATGTTTCTCATCATCAAATAGTTCATAAGCAAGAGTTCTTGCTACTTCAGTTTTACCAACACCAGTTGGACCTAAGAATATGAATGAACCAATAGGTCTATTAGGGTCTTTTATTCCACTACGTGATTTGATTATTGCTTCACTAACTAAATGTAAAGCTTCATCTTGTCCCATTACTCTTTTCTTCATACTATTCTCAAGATTAAGAAGTTTCTCTTTCTCACTACTAACTAATTTACTTAAAGGAATATTAGTCATTTTAGAAATAACACTAGCGATATCTTCTTCCGTAACATTATCACTAAGTAGTTTCATTTCATCTTTATTTTTCAACTCTTCAAGTTCTTTCTCTAACTTAGGAATAGTACCATGTTGTAGTTTAGCAGCTGCTTCTAAATCATATCTATTTTCAGCTTGTTCTAATTCAAAACGAGCTTTCTCAATCTCTTTCTTCTTAGATTGTATCTTATCATTAAGACTCTTCTCTTCTTCCCAAGCCTCTTTATATTCTTTCTCTTTAGCCTTTAATTCACCTAACTCCTTATCTATCTCATCTTTACGTTTCATAGATAATTGATCTTTCTCTTTCTTAATCGCTTGTCTTTCAATTTCAAGTCTCATAATCTTACGAGTTAATGAATCAAGTGCATTAGGAACAGAGTCCATTTGTACACGAATAGTAGCACATGCTTCATCTACTAAATCTATCGCTTTATCTGGTAAATATCTATCAGTAATATAACGATTAGAAAGAGTTGCCGCTGCAACTAAAGCTTTATCATGAATAGTAACTCCATGATGTATTTCAAATTTTTCTTTAAGACCACGAAGTATTGTTATAGTATCTTCTACACTAGGTTCTTTGACAATAATCTTTTGAAAACGACGTTCCAAAGCTCCATCTTTCTCTATATATTTACGATATTCATTTAAAGTAGTCGCACCAATAACATGAATCTCTCCACGAGCAAGCATAGGTTTCAAGATATTAGATGTATCCATAGCGCCTTCAGTATTACCAGTACCTACAATCATATGAATCTCATCAATAAACATAATAATAGAGCCTTCGGATTTTTTAATTTCATTTAATACTTTCTTAAGCCTCTCTTCAAACTCACCACGGTATTTAGCACCTGCTACAAGACTAGCCATATCAAGTTCCCAAATAGTTTTATTTTTTAAGCTAGCAGGAACATCTCCACGTTCTATTCTTAGAGCAAGTCCTTCTACAATAGCAGTTTTACCAACACCAGGTTCACCAATTAAAACAGGGTTATTCTTCGTACGGCGAGATAAAACACGAGTAATACTACGAATCTCTTCATCACGACCAATAACAGGATCAATCTTACCTGCTCTAACCGCTTCATTTATATTACGACCATATTTTTCTAATACATTCTCATTTTCTTCATCTGGATTTTGATACATAATACATCTCTCCTTTCTTACACAAGCATATTATATAACAAATTTTAGCACTTGTCAATAGAGAGTGCTAAATTATTATAAAAAGAAAAAGAGTAAAAACTCTAATTATTATTATCTAGCGCTTCTTTATTATCATTTACATAATTACTATTTTTCTTTCTTTAATTTAAAATATAAGTAAATAGCATATATAAACAAACCAAGATAAATAAGACTAAAAATATTACTAATCATATTACTAATATTATCTGGAAAAAGAGTATAACTAGTTTCAACACCATTTACAGTAATATTAAATGTTCCCGTTAATATAATAGGTACAATTGTTATAATAAGACCTACTTTTTTATTAAAAGTAAGTTTACCTAATAAATAAATATTAACTATAGGAATAAAAGCCATAGGTGTTCCTTTTCCATATACCAGCTTGTTAAACTTATTTAAAAAGATACCAACTGCTATATAAATAACGATAGCAATGATTGAAAAGACAATCATATATGCCATTAAAAATTGTAATAAACTTTCCATAAATACCTCTCACATCTATTTTTAATAAGCATAGCATATAAAACTATATATGTCCACGCAATTAATTTAAAATAGTATAAAGATATTACATTGTATATTTACTTAATCAAGTTATACCATAACATCTTTATAAATATATCTATACTAAGAATATTCTTAGCAATATTACGATGATACTCTATCTTTTCTCAAAATCATATAGTCTTATAGTAACAATAATATATGTTAATTATTATAATCTTAAAGCACTACCTTCCATTAATTAATCATCTTCTTTACACTAATCTTGCAATTTGATTTTCTGAAAGGCCTGTATATTCGCATACTTTAGAAATAGGAAATCCATCCTTAAGAAGATTTTTAGCAATAGACTTTTCACGTTGTTTAGCACCCTGCTTAATACCTTGTTTAACGCCTTGCTTTCTAGCAGTAATTTTTATACTGTTTTCTACTCTTCTTCTTTCCTCTTCTTCATCGTAAAGTCCAATAGTATAAGCATCATTAGTTAATCTTTTTAATTCATTAGCAACTTCCATTAACTCTTCATCTCCTTCCGCTAACACATCTATTTCATCTACTTTTGTTAAAGTTAATATTACTAGTTCTTTTTCTAATTTAGTTAACTCTAATCCTCTATCATACTTTTCTCTTATTAATTTTAAATTAACATAGATTTTACCCCATTTATCACTTTCTACTATTCCATATTTATCTCTCGATTTAAATTCTAATAAATTCTCTTTACTTAAGAAGCAATAAAAGTTATTGATATTTATCTGTATTACTTTAGGCATACTTGCATAACTTTTCGCTCTTCTTATTAAGTCATTCTTTACTTTACCTAAATAAGCATCATTTCTCTCTATTAATCCATCCCATTTTCTATTATTAAACTCATAGTTAAAGACATAACCTTTCACTTCAAATAAAACATCTGACACTTTACCTTTTTCTAATACATTATCTATTACATACTCAGTATTCATTTCTTTATAAGTATTTAATATTAATCCTTTAGATACGTCTGTTAAGTTAGATGTAGTATCTGCTCTATACTTAGGACAATTTCTCATAATAGCTTTAAAAATACAATCATAAGTAGCAGGAACAATTTCTCCTTTTCTTCTTAATTCATTTACTATTTCTTCTAATCTTTTCTTAGTAATAGCCAGGGTAATTCCTCCTTTCTGCAATATATATAGCATAGTCTATAAATGATTGCAAAAAGGCAATTTTTAAAATTCGAGAAAAATATGCTTTCAATTTTTAATTTTCTCTAGGGGATTTTTAAATTTTGATATGCAAAATACCCTCAATTTACAAAATTGTTATAAATTTAAATTTTTTTCATCACTCCTTGCCTTTCCATCTTCTAATAAAGTCTCCCATCTATCTATAAAGTATCATAATAGATAATATTAGTCAATAGAAAAAAGCAACTAATTTGTTGCTTATTCATAAAATTATTAACTACCCAAAGTTAGCACGAATGGATCTGATTTAGTTCCTGTACCTGTAGTTATCTGCACGCTAGATTTTAGATTAATGGATGGCCGCACCCCAAACGCATACGAAGGACTACCGTTGCTCGCGTCACCATAGCCGTTCACAATACGCACGCTAGACGTACTATATGGGGTTAATGTCCAATAGGCTGTATTATCACTATATCTATCAAATTGCCCTGACATTAGTTCTCCAAAACGAAGTAATCCTACTTTAGCATCTGTCGTTGTAGTATATCCTGACATATCAGTATCTGTATATTTTGCTAATTTATATGATGTTCCACTTCCTACTGTTCCTAAATACCAAGTAGTAATATCTTCTATCATTGAACTATAACTACTATCAACGTAATTTGTTAAATAGTCGCCATTTAAAAATGCTCCTATAGTATTACTACTTGAAAAACTAGTATTACTTCCAAAGGCACTTGTTATAAAAGTTCCAGAACTCTTTAACGGTTCAGCACTTACTATCTTTGTACCTGTTCCATTTTCATGGCTTACTATTCTATATAGATTATTTTCATCATTTCCAAATCTTACATATTCTCCACTATATCTACTTGAAAGTAGGGTTACCGAAAGGTCTGTATCATTATCTCCGTTTAAGCGATAAGGATTATCTATTGTTCCATCTCCACTCACGATACGAACGCTAGATTTTAGATTTATTGATGGCCGCACCCCATACGCGTTCGAAGGACTATTAGTGTGCGCGCTACCATAGTAGTGCACATTACGCACGTCAGACGTACTATATGGGGTTAATGTCCACCACCAAAGTCCATTATTCAAATAGCCAGTTGAACTGCTTGCTCCTCTATAACTTGTTACATATTCATAATAATTTAATAATCCTACAGCATCAGTTACCATTGTCGTTTCTGCTGGCTTACTTGATGAGGTAGTCAAAGTAGCATTCCACTTAGCATCTGTTACGATAAAGTTCTCATAATCTCTTAAGTTACCTAAGAAACCATCTACACTTGTATCATTTAACCATTCTTCCATATAACTTCCTTCAAAATTAGTTTGATTATCAGGATTATAAGGAATCGCACTTATATTCCATTGGGTTACTAGTTTAGTTGTCTTTGCTTCATTATTAACAGACACCGCTCTCCATAACTTTCCACTATACCAAATATAGTTATTAGGGTCTTTCCCTGTTATAAATGTATCTGTTCCATCATCATAGGTACTTCCACTTGTTAAATTATCTATAACCATAGTTGATGCTTTCTCACCTTTAGATTGACTTGCTACTACTCTTAACTTTCCTTTAA
>CALWAJ010000053.1 GCA_944373065.1 uncultured Bacilli bacterium | reverse complement strand
AATGCTGTACTACCACTTGAATAATTAATTGCACTTATATTCCACTGTGTTACTAATTTTGTTGTCTTTGCTTCATTGGCAACACTCACCGCTCTCCATAACTTTCCACTATACCATATATAGTTATTTGGATCTTCTCCTGTTATAAATGTATCTACTCCATTATCATATTGATTTTCTTTTGGTATATTTTCAAGTAATGTATTTCCCACTGTTGAACTCTTCCTATCATAACTAGTAACAACTATCTTACTCTTATATTCTTTTCCTTGAGCCCCATTATCTGCATCCTCACTAAGCCACATCCATAATGTATATGTAACTTTATTATCTTCCCCAGGCTCTAATTTTTCTTCTCCTTTTATTTCAAAATTACCACTACCTAAATCACTTACTTTAACTACACCACTATCATACCCTTTATCATTTGTAAGTCTCATCTTTAAATAATTATTTGTTAAAGTATTAGTAGCTTCTTCTTCAAGTGATACATGATAATATGCATTTATATTACCAGTATTAGTTATTGTAAAAGTATAAGGAGTCATCTTCTGTCCTTTAGCATCACTAACAGGTGCTTGATTTTCTAAATTAATATAATTACCATCAGTAAAATCAACTTTTAATATACCTGCCGTTAAAGTAATTTTCTTATCTCCTTCTAAAGTCATAGTAAGTAATGCATAACTAGCCCCAAAAAGCGCTACTATACTAATAACTATTGTAACTACAACTAATATAACATATTTCTTTTTAGTCTTATCCATAACTACTCCCCATCCTCAGTTTCATAATTACTTTTATCACACACTAGATGTGCTTTATATAAATATTCACTATTACTAGTCTTCTCTACTTCTACATAACTTTTCTTATCATCACAATCATTACCATTAACATCTTTAATCATGTCAATATATTCTTCTAAAACTAAAGCACTAAGTAATACTCTAGTATCCTTACCTACTTCTTTAGGTAAATAACTTCTATAATCTGCAAAATAATCTTTACTAGCTAGTATCATCATTTTTTCACTAGTATTATAATACTCTCTATTACTAGCTGTAATTAATTTATTAGCACTAATTAACACAGCTGATACTAATATACCAAGTATTATAATAGTAACAAGCAACTCTATTAGTGTAAAGCCTTTCTTCATTATTTTCTCTTTCTTTTACGACTCCTAGTTGCAGGTAATACTTTCTTATCATCAAAATTAATTAATATAATAGATATAATTGCCTCTATTAATATAGTAACAAAATATGTTCTCCAAAAAGCTTCTACCATAATCATTCTACTTATAAATAACATACTAATTAAATTATCAACTAACATAGCAAATATATAAGTAGCAAGTATAGGTAATTTATTATTATTTGTATTCATATACAAATAATAATAAATAGTTAAGTTAATCATTTGACTAACTAAGTATGCAAATATTTCTCCTGTTACAGGGATATAATCTATATCATGTTGTCCAAGTAAACTAACAACAATAATAAATAATAACATCAAACAAGCAGAATAACTAATACCATTCATAGTCTCTTTATAGCCATATTTTTTCGTAATAATATTAGCGATAAAATACCTAAATGGATAAACAAAGATAGCAAAAGTTAAACTAGCTTTACCTATACTAAAATCAAATTTACCAAGTACCCAACCAAGTATTGCCACAGCTGTCAATAATAGTATATATACATAACTAGGAACTTCCTCATTTTTTATTACTTCTTTTCTAGCACTCCCTTTTGTCATTATAAACTCCTCCTATTCTTATAAAATAACTATAACACAAAAGAGGAAAAAGAAAAAGAACTTTTTTAAAGTTCTTAGACTACTTACAAGTATATCCTGCATCTTCAGCATCTTTCTTAGTATCTTCATAAGTCGCATTTGCATCAGTAATTCCATCAAGACCATATTCAGCTAAAGCATCATCAGTTGCTTTCTCTAAATCAACAGTAAGCTCTACTCTATAAGTATGATTATCAGCATCATTATTAATCTTAAGACTAACTCCATCTTCATTTTTCTCTTCAAATTGTTGATCCATCATAGCAGCAAAAACATCCCAATTATTTTCAAAGACTTCACTAGCCGCTTTACTATCAATACTCATTTTTACATCAGTAACTTTATCTTCTTTAAAAGTCATAGTAATTTTTTGATCAATATTAATACCGTTTTGTTCTTCACTATTTGTACAAGTTAAAGTTTTCTCTCCTCCACAACCTGTTAAAAATAAAATACCAACAGCTAAACATGCAAATAATTTTACACCTCTCATATTTCCTCCTTCCTATTTATAGTATGTCTTATTAATAAGAAAAAGGCAAGAAATATTTTTAAAAGATATATTATTTTACATTAAGGTTTTAAAGCAGTTATAGGAATAATGTAAATACCAGTGTCTTCATCTTTAACTATTGCACTATAATTACCAACTATTATGCACATGAATTTAGGTTTTTTTGATACATTATCATAAAATCTTAATAAACTTTTCTTAGCTTCCTCTATACTTCTATAATTCAATTTTATCTCTATTGCAGCATATTCACCATTTTTAAATTCCAATATAGCATCAACCTCATCACCACTTGCATTATCTCGAAAATGATATAAATGTCCATCTAAATAATCCATATATATTCTCAAATCTCTTTCTACTAAAGCTTCAAACATTAAACCAAAAGTGTTAAAATCATGCATCAATTTATCTATAGATAAATCTAACAGTGCACAAGATAATGATGGATCCGTTAAATGCCTTTTAGAAGACTTACCAATTCTTTTAGATGATCTATAATTAATACTAAAAGCTTCTTGATTAGCAGTTAAATACAAAGAATCTAACACTTTAATATAATCTTTTACTGTAATTCTACTTTCTACCAAATCATTTTCAGTTTCATATTCATCTATATCTTTTACAATTGTATCATAGCCTATAGGTGATGATTCATTTCTAGCCAAAGATTTTAAAATCATTCTCATCCTATTAGAGTCTCTTTTATGATCTTTCCTTTCATGTATATCTTTATTTATAATTGTTTCAATATAATTACTTGGTATTAAACTTATATTTTCTTTATCTACATTGATATTTTCTGGCCATCCTCCTCTAATTATTAACTCTGCTATCTCATCTAGCTCATACTTTTTAACCGCTTTCCCAACATCTTTATTACCAAGCATATCTAAAAGACTTATCTCTCCACTAGACTTTCCTAACTCATAAAGACTCATAGGATACATCTTTATAGTCGCTATTCTTCCTACTCCTGAATGAAAAACTTCCTCTTCTATTTCTTCCTTAGTAAGAGTTGTGGAACCAGTCAAAATAAATTTTCCCTTATCATGATCCATATCGCATTCATGTCTTACTGCATCCCAAATACTAGGCACAGTCTGCCACTCGTCAATTAATTGAGGTCTCTCATCATTAAATATATATTTTGGATTGGCATATGCTAAATCTTTTTTATCCTTTTCTGTCATATATACAACACTATTTGCATGATTAAGAGAAGTCCAAGTTTTACCACACCATTTAGGCCCTTCAATAGAAATTGCCCCAAAAACTTTTAAATATTTAGTTATTTTATCATCCACTAGTCTTTCTTTATAATTTTTTTTAGTTAAACTCATATTATCACCTTTCCTATTAAGATTATTATAAAATGAATTTTAGTGGTTGTCAAATTACAATATACATTTTTCAAGAAAAGGAATATACAGTTTTCAAAGAAAAAAATATACACTTATCTTTAATAAAAAGCTTTATACTTATATATTAAAATTTATAAGAAAGTTATACTTTTATTTTTTTAGAATAGATTTTATTAGGTGAAGTTAAATTGAAAAAAATATTAGTTTTAATTATTCTTTTTTTAATTCCTATATCTGTAAATGCAGAAGATACTGCCAAAAGTAGTATTGTTATGGATTTAGATAGTGGTAGAGTCTTATATGAAAATAATGCTGATGAAGAAAAGTTAATTGCATCCATTACTAAGATAATGACTTGTATTATTGCCATCGAAGAAGGAGATTTAGATAAGGAAGTAGAAGCTAGGGATGAAATATTAAAGATGTATGGTACTAGTATTTATCTAGAAGTAGGAGAAAAAATGAAATTAATAGATTTACTTTATGGACTTATGCTTAGAAGTGGTAATGATGCATCAGTTGTAATCGCTAAAGAAATAGCAGGTACAGAAGAAAAATTTGTTGAACTAATGAATGAAAAAGCTAAAGAAATAGGTATGACTAATACTACTTTTAGTAATCCTCATGGTCTAGATGAAGAAACTAAAAACTACTCTACAGCAAGAGATATGGCTAAATTATCAAGATATGCTTATAAAAATAAAACTTATAGAAAGATAATTGGAACAGAAGAATATAGAGTTAAAACTGATAATAAAAGTTATCTTTGGTATAATAGAATGAAACTATTAGGTAATTATAAATATTGTACAGGAGGTAAAAATGGTTACACACCTAGTGCTGGTAAAACTTTAGTTACTACTCATGAAAAAGGAAACTTAAAAATTACTGTTGTTAGCCTATATGACAATGATGAATACAATAATCATGAAAACCTAGCTGAATATGCTTTTGATAACTACTATAATTATAATATCCTTGATAAAAATGATTTTGATCTTATTATTGATGATAATAAGTATTATATAAAAAATTCTTTTTCTTATCCTTTAACCGATAAAGAAAAAGATAATATCAAAGTTCTCGCTAGTATAGATGATTCTCTAACTAAAGGTAAAGTTGGTAATATAAAAATAAGTTTAAACAACAAAGTATTAAAAAAAGTTCCCATATATTTAAAAGAAGAAAAGAAAAAAGAAAACTTCTTTACTAAGTTGTTTTCCTAAGTCTAAAGAAATTAATAGAAGGCCTAGCATTAATCCTTACATCATATGTATCTGTACCTATTCCTGATGTTATATAGAATTTAGTACTATTAACTTCATAATATGAATTTATATATTTAGAAGCATAATCTTTATTAGCAAGATTTAATAGATAAGGTATCCTAATCTCCCCTAAATGTGAATGTCCTGCTAAAGCTAAATCTACAGGATAACTACTAATAAATTCATCTATATAATCAGGCTTATGAAACATAGCAATTGTATAAGTATTAGCATTATAATTAGTAAAAGCCCCTTGATAATTAATTACTTCGTTATTAGTATTTAATCCTACTAACATAATAGATTGATTACTACCATTATAAATATAGTCATTATTATTATCTAATACAACAAAGCCACAATCTAATAGAATAGATAATGCTTCATCATTATCAGACTCTCCTAAGACAGCATACTTTAAAGGAGCATTTAATTTTTTTAACTCTCCTACTAATTTTTTTCTTTTCTTAGTAGTTAAATTATCATCTTTTAATAAATCTCCAGTAAACAACACAAGCTCAGGATTTCTTCTATTAATAGTATTAATAGTATCTTTTAACAAGTCATAATTTTCATAATGAATATCACCAAACTGAATAATTTTAAATCCTGAAAATGATTCTGGTATCTTACTACTACTTATTACTTCTTCATTGACAATAATACTAGTAGTACCAATTTTTGTAATGTAAAAAAACGTAAAAAAAGCTAGTAAAAAGATAATTAAAATAGCAAAGACTATTTTTTTAATTACTTTTTTTATAGCATTCATTTGTTTTTCTTTATCTATATCTATTTGTTTATCTTTATTTAATTCAATTCTACTATTCATTACAATCCCTCTATAATTAGTATAACGGAAAATTTCTCTTTTTTAAAGAGTCTAATTTCTTACTTTTTCTATTTCTTCTTTTAATCTATCATATGATAAGCTACCAAAACTAGTAAAAGCAATATTACCATCAGCATTAATTATATAAGTATTAGGATATGTTGTTACATAATATTTATTGAATAATTTATTCTTAGCCATTAATGAAGTAAATGTATAATTATTTTTTTTCAAGAAATTAATTATATCTTTTTTAGGATTACGAGAAGTATTAGCAATAGAAAGAATAATAACATCATCTTTGTTTTGATTATAGTCATTGTATATTTTCTCTATATTAGGAAGTTCATCTAAACAAGAAAAACAATCAATTGCATAAAAATGTAATACTATAGTTTTACCAATATAATCATCTAAAGTATGTGTTTTATTAAATTGATCTTGTAAAGTAAAGTTAATTGGCGTTCCTAATTCAACTTTTGAAGCCTTAATAGTATTATCATTATTATCATCTTTAACAGTTTCCATAGTAAATCCTGTATAAAAGACAAATCCCCCCATAATTATAATAATTAAAGCTCCAATTTTAACAACATAATTTAAGATATTTTGTTTTCTTTTAATTATATTTAAGACTTTCGTAGTAAATAGCCCTAATACTATAAATGGAAGTAAAAACCCTATTGCATAAACTAAGACAAAAAGATTTCCTATTAAAGCAGTACTTGCCGTACTTGCCATAATTAATGTTGATGATAAAGCTGGTCCTACACAAGGAGTCCAAGCAAAAGAAAAAAGAAAGCCCATAAGGAAAGCTGTTTTCTTAGTCATTTTATTAGGATTAAAGTTAATCTTTACTTTCTTTTCTTTATTTAGAAAATCTACTTTTAAGATTCCAAGTTGAAATAGTCCCAAGATTACGATTAAGATGCCCCCTACTTCTAAGAATATTTTTCTATTGTCTTTAAAGAATAGCCCAAGCCCTGTAAAAGATAGTCCTAATATAAAGAAAGACATAGAAATACCTAGAATAAAGAATAAGGTATAGATTAAAACTATTTTCTTTTTATAAGTAATATTCCCTTTTTCATCTACTTCTTTGGCATTAGTAGCAAGATATCCCATATATAAAGGTATTAAAGGAATAACACATGGAGAGAAAAAGGAAATTAACCCTTCTAAAAATATCCCTAATATTTGCATTAATTCACTCATTAAATCACACTCCTAGAAGATTCTAACAAAAAATAGAGTATATTACAACTCTAATTTTCTTTAGTACTTAAAATAGCCAAAAAAGCATCAGCAGGAACTTCTACACTACCAATCTGTTTCATTTTCTTTTTACCTTCTTTTTGTTTCTCTAAAAGTTTCTTCTTACGAGTAATATCTCCACCATAACATTTAGCAAGAACGTCTTTCCTTAAAGCTTTTATATCAGTCCTAGCAATTACTTTATTACCAATAGAAGCTTGAACTGGTACTTCAAATAATTGTCTAGGTATTACTTCTTTTAATCTATGAACAATAAGTTTACCTCTATTATAAGCAAAGTCTTTATGAACTATCATACTAAGAGCATCAACTATCTCACCATTTAACATAATATCTAGTTTTACTAAATCACTTGACTCATAACCTATCACTTCATAGTCAAATGAGGCATAGCCTTTAGTAATTGATTTTAACTTATCAAAGAAATCATAGACTATTTCTGATAGAGGTAATTTATAAATAATACATACTCTTGTATCATCTAAATAATTCATATTAATAAAAGTACCTCTTTTATCTTGACATAACTCCATTAAAGGTCCGATATAGTCCTTTGGAGTATAGATAGAAGTCTTAACAAAAGGCTCTTTTATATCTTTTATCTTTACTTTAGGAGGCATTTTATTAGGAGCATCTACTTGTAATATACTTCCATCAGTAAGAGTCACTTCATAAATAACTGACGGTGTAGTTGCTACAACATCTATATTAAATTCCCGTTTAATTCTCTCTATTGTCACTTCCATATGTAATAAGCCTAAGAAACCAGTTCTAAAACCAAAACCTAAAGCAACTGATGTTTCAGGTTCAAAGACTAAAGCTGCATCATTTAATTTTAATTTCGCTAAAGCTTCTCTTAATTCCTCAAATTGATTAGTCTCAATCGGATAAAGTCCACAATATACAACACTTTTAAGTTTCTTATATCCTGGTAGTGCTTGAACTTTATCTTTAACAATATTTAAAGTAATAGTATCACCTACATGAACATCACTAATACTTTTAATAGAAGCATAGATATATCCTACTTCTCCTGTATTTAAAGAATTAACTTCTACTTCTTTAGGTGTATTTTTTAATATAGATAACACTTCATAACTAGCTTTACTTTCTAGCATATAAATAATATCACCTTTTTTTACACTACCATTAAATATACGAACTGCTGTTAAAACACCACGATAAGAGTCATAAATACTATCAAAGATTAATCCTTGGAAAGGCTTATCAACTTCACCAGTAGGTGCAGGTATCTTATTAATAATAGCATTTAATAATTCTTTTATTCCCTCACCTGTTTTCGCACTAGTTAAGATGATTTCTTCATCATTAAAGCCTAAATTAGTAAGTTCTTCTTTAACTTTAGGAATATCAGCACTAGGTAAATCAATTTTATTAATAACTGGAATAATAGTTAAATTATTATCAAGAGCAAGATAAAGGTTTGCAAGTGTTTGCGCTTCTATTCCCTGGGTTGCATCTACTACTAAAATAGCCCCTTCACAAGAAGCAAGAGAACGATTAACTTCATATGAAAAATCAACATGACCTGGAGTATCTATTAAATTTAATAAGTATGTTTCATTATTATATGTATAGTTAATAGATACAGCATTAAGTTTAATAGTAATACCACGTTCTCTTTCTATGTCCATAGAATCTAATAATTGATCCTTCATTTCTCTTTCTGTAACTGCTTTAGTCTCTTCTAAAATTCTATCTGCCAAAGTACTTTTACCATGATCTATATGAGCAATTATGGAAAAATTACGAATATTTTCTTGTTTCACTTTTATCACCTGCTTAAAAATAATATAGTAACATCAGTTACTATATTATCATATTTTTAAGAGTTTTTTAACTCTTGTATTTCTTTTTTAGATAATTCTGAATTCTACAAGTAAATGCCCGTCTTAGTATAGGACGGGTTTTTAGTTGTCTAATTAAACGTGCAGTTAGTTG